>CAZBTT010000023.1:0-19776 GCA_964494295.1 uncultured Acidobacteriota bacterium | reverse complement strand
CCCATCGCGTTCGTGAGCGCCTGGATCGAACTCTACGAAAAGCGGAGTGGCCGCTGGTATCGCACCGGAAACGTCTCGAACTTCAAGGAGTAGGCGCGCCCCTACTTACGTGCGCCGGCCGCCTTTGCCACGGCCTTGTCGCACGAGACGCACTTGTGGTTGTTCTTGGCGCCCATGCTCTCGAGGAGAGTGATCGTGGCCGGAAAGGGCTCGACGCGTTGAACCGGTGCGTTCGCCATATCCACCGTGGTGCGACCTTCGCGGCTCACCGCCATCACGTCGGCGCCCTTCGAGACGAGGTACTTGATCATCTCGTTGTCGCCACGGGCGGCCGCGTGGTGGAGCGCGGTGTTTCCCTCATGATCGGCGACGTTCACGTCGGCGTGAAGCTCCTCTACCAGATACTTGACCGCCGCGAGCATTCCGCCGGGAGCAAACCGATGTGAGTTGGCCGCGAACCCCTCGCCGTAACCAACTCCCGCCGCGGCCTGGAGCGCGGTGATCGCGGGGCCGCCGGTGGGCACGGGCGGCAGACCCGACACGTCCTTCGTGTCGCGCTGGCCGTCACCGGTGCGCGGACGCCCGGCCGCCTTCATGGTGCGGATGTTGGGATCGGCCCCGTGGGCGACCAGAAGCTTCATCGCGTCGACGTCCGAGGCGTAGGCCGCCCGCCAGAACGGGGTGGCGCCGGTTTCATCGACACCGGAGAGATCGAAGTTGTAGCCCGAGTACCAGACCTTCTTCTTAAGCCTCGCGTCCACCAGCGCACCCTTCTCGAGGAGCGCCTTCATCAGCTCGAGGTAACTCGCCTTCTGCTGCATGTGCGCGCGGGGCTGGGGATAAAGGGCCTTGGGAGCCCACTGGACGTTGACCGCGGCATAGAGCGGCGTCACGCCATTGTCGCTGGCGAGCCGGGGATCGGCGCCGCGCTCGAGAAGATAGAGGGCGAGGTCGAACTGGCCGTTGATGGTCGCCATGAGAAGCGGGCTCGTCTTGTCGCCCGCGCTCACGAAGTTGATATCGGCGCCCGCGTCGAGAAGAGCCTTCACGGTGTCGGCCTGACCCTGGCGCACCGCGAGATGGAGGGGCGTCATGCCGCCCGTCGCGGCGACCATCTCGTTGTAGAAGTAGGGGCGATCAACCCCTGCGACCTGGGGCTTCTTGGGCGCGGGCGAGGCCGCGGGCGACGGCGCGGGCGTTGCGGGCGACGGCGCCGGTGCAGCTGCAGGGGTTGACTTCGAATCGGCCTTCGCGGTCTTCTGCTTCTTCTGTGACTTTTCGGGCGCTGCGGAAGGGGCGGGGGCCGAGGCGCTCAGCGTGGTGGCGCCACCCAGACCGGCGGCCTTCGCGGCCTGGGTCGCGGCATCCGCGGGAGGAGCCACAGCGTCGTCGGCTTTGCCTTCTTCCCCGGGCTTCGGCGTGGTCGGCGTGCCGCCCGCGACCGCGGCCGCGAACGCTTCCTGAGCTTCACGCGTGAACGCATTCACGTCCACCACCTTCGTCGTGGTCTTCACATCTGCGCCACGGCCGATGAGGTACTTCACGACGTCGGTGCGGCCCCCCACCGCCGCGAACATCAGCGCCGTCTGTCCCATGGCTTTCTCTTTCGCGGCGAGGTCGGCGCCCTTCTCGACGAGCGCCTTCACGGCCTCCACGTTGCCCGAAGCCGCGGCGAACATCAGCGCCGTCGTGCCGTTCGTGGTCGATTGATTCGCGTCCGCCCCGCCCCTGAGTAGGGTTTCGATCATCGCGGCGTCACCGGCCTTCGCGGCCAGGAGCAGCGGCGTGTACCCGCCGAGTCGTGTCGTGGCCTTGAGGTTCGCCCCTGCGTAGATGAGGACCTGAGCGAGTTCGACATCGCCGTCGATCGCCACCTGATGCATGGCGGTCAGACCGTCGCCCATCGCCGCGTTCACGTCGGCGCCGCTCTTGAGCAGCGCGCGCAAGCCAGCCTTGTCCTTCGTGGCGACCGCGTTCAAAACGCTCGCGGGGCCCTCGACAGACCAGCCCGGGATCGCCACCGCGAGGGCGATCAGAGCCGCGATGTTCCTGCGCATTGCCGACATGGTGGAGATCATCGGTGGGCCGGGTTCAGGCCTTCGACGCGACCGCATTGAGATCGAAGGTCCCGGTGCTGTCACCGAACGTCTTCATCTCGTCGAGACCGAGAGTGTGGAGCATGCTGAGCATCACATTCGCCATCGGCGTTTCGTCCTGCGCCTTGAGGTGCAGGCCACCCTTGAGCTTCCCGCCCGCATGGCCGGCCAGAAGCAGGGGACAACGCTTGTGGTTGTGCAGGTTGGAGTTGCCCATCGGCGATCCGTAGAGGACCATGGTGTTGTCGAGCAGCGTGCCTTCGCCGTCCGGCGTGTTCTTGAGCTTGTCCAGGAAGTAGGGAAGCATGCTGACGTGATACTTGTTGATCTTCGCGAAGTCGACGATCTTCTCCTCCTTGTCCTGGTGGTGCGAGCAGGGATGGAAGGCCTGGTTGTTGCCGCTCTCGGGGTACGTGCGTGACGAACCGTCGCGCGCGAGCTTGAAGGAGAAGACCCGGGTGACATCGGAGGCGAAGGCCACCGCCTGGAGGTCGAACATCAGGCGGACGTGTTCCTTGAACGAATCGGGAACGCCGATGGGCGCCTCCGGCATCTCCCGGATTTCCCCGCTGGTGTTGAACGCCTCGACCCTTTGAATCCTGCGCTCGATCTCCCGGATGTTGTCGAGATAGTCCGACAAACGCGCGCGGTCCGTGGCGCCGAGGTTCTTCTTGAGGCGGGACGCCTCGACGGTGATCCAGTCGAGGATGCTCTTGTCAGCGCGGCGCTGGGCCGAACGTTCCTCGGCGGTGGCGCCCACGCCGAACAGCTGATCAAACGCGGCGCGCGGGTCGCGGATCATCGGAAGCGGCTTTTCCGGAGCGGCCCAGCTGATGGTGTCGGTGTAGACACAAGCGTAGCCGTAGGCGCACCCCCCCGCTTGATCGACGTTCTCAATCGCCAGCTGCATCGAGGGAATCGCGGTTTCGTGCCCGACACGCTGGGCATAGAACTGATCGAGCGAAGTACCGACGAAGACATCCGAACCCTGCGTCTGCTTGGGATGCATCTGGGTGAGGAAGGTGGCGCTCGAGCGGAAGTGATCGCCTCCGATCTCCGGTGGATGGAAGGCCTCGGCGTTCTTCACGTCCGTGTTGCTCACGATCGTGATGTGATCCCGGTAGGACTCGAGGGGCGAGAGGACCGACGGAGTCAGGTCGAAGTCGCGGCCCACCTGGGCGGGCGACCAGAGGTTCTTCTCGATGCCGATGGCGGTGCTGCCGGCGGCCCCGTGGACCATTTCGATCGCGGAGAGCCGGATCTTCCCGAGGCCGGTCTTCGCGAACGCAGTGCGCGCGGGAACCATGGCGTCGAGGAAAGGCAGCGCGATCGTCGCCCCCAGGCCTCGAAGAGCGGTGCGACGAGAGATGTGGGTCCGGGTGATGAACATGAGCGTATGTGCTCCTATCGAAACGTCCTGGTGTACGTGCGCCCTTTGCTGGAAGAAACCTACCGCGAACCGGCGTTTGCGGGAACTGGCCGGACGAGGGAAACCGCGGATGCCATGTCGACCGCCCGTTGCGAGGGCGCCGGCTGGGCCTGGCCCATCGTGAAAGGCGCGCTCTTCGCGATGCCGAGAACGATCGACGACAGGCGATAGCCGCTCTTCGAAGCATCGCGGACGATCGCCCGAATCGTCGGGCCATCGCTCGCCTCGACGCGACGGCCAAGCGCGTAGGTCGTGAGGTACTCGGTGAAGCCGCGAACCACCGCCTCGGAATGGTCGAGCAGCGCCTTGCGCAGATCGTCGGGGCCGTTAAGGGCCGTGCCGTCGTAGAGCCGGCCGCCCGCGTCGACGAGGATGCCGCTGTCCTTGATCCGCCAACGGCCATCGACATCGTAGTTCTCGAGAGCGAGGCCGATCGGGTCGATGACCCGGTGACAGGAATTGCAGGCCGGGTTCTTGCGATGCTCTTCGAGCCGTTCGCGAACCGTCATGAGCTTGCCGCCGCCGTTCGTGATCTTCGTGTCCTCGAGTGCGGGCACATTGGGGGGCGGCGGAGGCGGGGCCGAATGCAGAAGAACCTCGAGGACCCATTTGCCGCGCTGCACGGGCGAAGTCCGGTCGGCGACCGATGTGAGGGCCAGGATGCTGCCCTGCCCGAGGAGACCGCGGCGCGGGAAGGAGCTGATGTCGACCCGTCGGAAACGATCGCCGCTCACGTTGGGAATTCCGTAGTGCCGCGCCACGCGTTCGTTCACGAACGTGTAGTCGGCGGTCAGAAGGTCGAGGACGCTTCGGTCCTCGCGGACGATGCTGTCGAAGAGAAGCTGCGTCTCCCGGCGGAGTCCCTCGGCAAGAGTCGCGTCGTAGAAGGGGTAAAGCAGCGCGTCGGGCCGGATCTTGTCGAGATCCTGGAGCCTCAGCCACTGTGACGCGAAGCGGGTGGAGAGCGCCTCGGCGCGCGGATCGAGCAGCATGCGTCGCACCTGCTTCTCCAGGACCAGAGGGTTTCCAAGCGTCCCGACCTTCGCGGCCTTGAGAAGCGACTCGTCCGGGCCCGCGCCCCAGAGGAAGAACGAAAGGCGCGACGCAAGTTCCAGGTCGCCGATCCGGTAGGTCTCCCCCGCTTTCACGATGGCCGGTGTGGACTCGATCCGGAACAGGAACTTGGGGCTCGCGAGGATCGCCTGAAGCGCCATCTTGACGCCCGCCTCGAAGTCGTCTTTCGCTCGGCCCTGCTCATAGAGCTTCATGAGGCCGGCGGTGTCCTGCGCGTCGACGTTTCCGCGATAAGCGGCGCCACTCAGTCGGCGGATGATCTGCTGGGCGCAGCCGGTCTCTTCGGCGGGTTCGGTGGGCCGGCAGGAGAAGACGCGACGCCGGCTCGGCGTTTCGGAGACGCCGGTCACACGCAGCGGGCCGGTGATCGCAAAGTCGCGCAGATGAGGAAGTGCCGTGACGCCATAGCCGCTGCCGATCTGCGTGTCGGCGAGGGTGTAGTCGATCGGGGTGAGGAGGTCGTCGACCGGGGCTTCGAACTTCTGAATGAAAGCCGCGGACACGCGGTGTGGACCCGCGGTCACATGCACGCGCAGCGTCTGGAGGTTCATGCCATTGGGGTCGGCCTCGCTCATCCGCGTGTTGATGGGCAGAAGCGAGACCCGCGCGCCGTCGATCGAAACCTCGATCTGCTCGTCCTTGACCGTGCTGCCGAAGAGCTGCCCGGTCGGGATCGAGTGAAGCATCATGCGGAAGCTGTACTCGCCATCCGCCGGGAAATTGTGGATTACCGAGAGACCTCCACGGGTGCCGAAGGGCGCCCCGGGCACGTGATCGGTTTGAGAGGCGGTGCGGTCGATCTTGTAGGTGGTTTCGGTGGGTGACGCGTTCTTGTCGCCGACAGCGAGGGAACTGACCCGGCTCGCCGCGCGGAGATACCCTTCCATCAGGACCGGCGAGAACAGCTGGGCATCGACCAAGTTGTCGAAACCATGGGCCATGGTGTCAGGCGGCAGGAACGCGGTCCCGTCCACGTCGATCCCCAGCAGGTCCTTTATCGAGCGGCCGTATTCCGCGCGATTCAAACGCTGAAAGGGCCGGAAACCCGGGTTCGGTCGGAGCGCGGCCGCACGGTCGAGGCGACCCTCGAGGTACTCGACCATCACCTTCGCTTCGTCTCCCTCGGGCCGCTTCGCGCCCGGGGGCGGCATCAGACCAGTGCGAAGCTTCTTGACGATGCGTTCGCCAAGCTCTTTGTCAGAGTTGACCTTGGTGGCATCGAACGACTCGAGCGAAACGCCGCCCGACTTCTGGCCTTCGTGGTGGCAACTCGAGCAGTAGTCGCTCACGAGTTCGTTGGTGTACGCCCCCGCGGGGGTCGGGGTGGGCTTCGCAGCAGGGCTTTTCGCGCGCGGACCCTGGGCGTCGGCCGTGGCGGCCTGGATCGCGAAAGCGGCGGCGAGAATCGCCGGACCAAACCTGTTCATGACGTTGTGCTTGCCTCGTCTTTCGTCGCCCCGCCTGCGTGGGCTTCGTGGGGCCAAAAGCGTTGGACCCATTGTGCGGGCAGTATAGGGGCCGGTTTCGCGCGGGGGGCTTTCGAAGCCCGCAGTTCAACGTTCGATCGGCGCAGGTGGTTTAGGCATGTCTCCCATGAGCTGACGGACCAGGCTCGATTCCCGTGAATAGAAGCCCGCCGTATGGAAGGAGTCGCGGAACTTGTAGTGGGAGTAGTCGAGGTGATGGAGGACTTCGTGAAGGAGGGTGCGGAGAAAGGTCTTGAAAGCGACGACTTTTCCAAGCGCCGCCGTCCGCATCCAGACCTTGATCTGGGGTTTCCGCCCCGGGCTCACCGTATAGAGGCCGTGGAGTTCGCTGCCCTTCCGCCGCGGGCGCTCGGCCAGAACCAGCACGCTCACCTCCGGCACGCGCATGAGTCGGGTCAAGGCAAGAACCAGGGCCTCGGCCGCCGCGGAAACGGCCCGGTGGTCATCCTTGAGGAGCGCCTCCTTCAGGATGGGCAGGAGGGGCCGGACCAGCTCAGCATTCGGCAGCGCCACCTCGCGAATAGCGTCGCTCGCGAGATAGATCTTCTTCGCGGGTGCGGAAAGGCGATTGAAGTAGGAGAAGGGCATCCGCGCGGATTGTAGGGGCGGCAGGCGGCTCCGCCGCCAGGTCCTGCCTCAACTACTTCGTTCCAAAAAGCCGATCGCCCGCATCCCCGAGACCGGGAAGGATGTATCCGTGGTCGTTGAGCCTCTCATCAACGGCGGCCGTGATGATGGGAACATCGGGATGCGCGGCCGCGAGGTTCGCGATTCCCTCCGGGCAGGCCAGCAGGCACACCAGGCGGAGAGAGCCGGGCTTCGCCCGCTTCAGTCGGTCGAGGGCGGCGATCGCGGAATTCCCGGTGGCGAGCATGGGATCGCAGACGAAGACGTCGCGGTCTTCGAGCTGCTGCGGCACCTTGAAGTAGTACTCGATGGCGTTGAGCGTCTTCGGATCGCGGTAGAGGCCCACGTGACCCACGCGGGCGGAGGGGACGAGCTGCAGCATGCCGTCGACCAGCCCCTGACCCGCGCGCATGATCGCGATGAGAACAAGCTTCTTGCCTTCAAGCGTCGGCGCTTTCATCTCCATGAGCGGGGTCTGGATCGTCTCCTCCGTGAGCTTCAGGTTGCGCATCGCCTCGTAACCGAGCAGGAGAGCGATCTCGGACAGCAGGGCGCGGAACTGCGCGGTGCTCGTCTCCTTGCGGCGCATAAGGGTCAGCTTGTGCTTGACCAGCGGGTGGTCGACGACGGTGAGATGGGGATGCATGACGTCGACGATAAACCCGACCGGAGCGGCCGTTGAAGCGATTCAACCGCTTGAACAGCACGCAGATTTCTGATAGCCGCCGGAGATCTCGAGCGCTATGTTCGTGCTCATGAAACACTCCAATCGATTCTCGGCGGTCGTGTTCATGCTCTCGCTTTGTGGCTGCGGGGGAGGCGGCACGGGACCGACCACAACCGACACCGGCCCAAGGACGTCCACGTTCACGGGAAGCGCTAGAACGACGGCAAGCGGCGGCTGCATGGGAAACGGGCACCACGTGGATGCCGGTCCCGGGACGCTTACGGTCACCCTCACCCAGGCGGGAGCGCCGCGAATGAAGGTTCAGGTCTGCTCAGCCAGCGAAGCCGATCACCGCAACTGCACCGTTCCTCCCTTCGTGGTGCTTCCGGTCGGACAGGCGGTCAGCGCCGCCATAAAAGGCGCTCGCCCGCAAACCGTGACCGTGTTCACCGACGGCTGTGGCGGGTCAGACGCGACGCCCACCGATCCCATTACCTACTCCATCTCGGTCGTTCACCCGAGCTAGGAGCCAGGGGTCAAACCTCGAGCCCGACCGCACGCATCAAGCCGAGGGCGTTGCCTCTCTGAACCGGGCCGGTTTTGATCTTGTAGTCGAAGGCCATGCGGTCCCCTTCGAGGTGATCCTCGAAGTGGACATTCTCTGCGCGCGGGGCCAGGCTCACCGCGATTTCCGCGAGGGCGAGGTCATGAGAAGTAACCAAGCCCACGGCCCGCCGATCGAGCAGCGAGCGGACCACCGCCTCCGCGCCCACGCGCCGCTCCGCCGAGTTGGTGCCGTCGAAGATCTCGTCGAGCAGGAAGAGCAGCGGCGCCTCCCCGTTCGCGATGTCGAGGATCTGGCGAACGCGCTTGATCTCCGCGTAGAAACGCGACTCGCCATCTTGAAGCGAGTCCTGGATCCGGATGGATGCTCCCACCGCGAGGGGCGAGAGACGGAGCGACGTGGCGCGCACCGGCGCTCCGGCGAGGGCAAGGACGGTGTTGATTCCAACAGTGCGCAGGAACGTGCTCTTCCCCGACATGTTCGAGCCGGTGATCACGAACAGCTGCCGCGAAGCGTCGAGGCGCACATCGTTGCGCACCGCGCGAGCCACGGGCAGAAGGGCGTGGCCGATGCCGACACCTTCGAACAGCGGCCCCTGCTCTTCGAAGGTCGGAAAGGGATCGTCGGTATTCTCGAACGCATAGGCGCCGACGCTGCCGAGCGCCTCGATCTCCCCGAGGGCCCGCAACCATACGGTCACGTCATGGCCGTGGCGACGGCGCCAGCCCTCGATCGCGGCTGAAAGCTGCAGATCCCAGAGCAGGAAGAAGGAAATCACCGCGAAGAACACGTTGCTCTTCGATTCGTGGACCTCGAGCCAGCGGCCGAGTTGCGAGATCGGACGCGACGGGGGTTCGCCATGCGCGGTGAGGGCCGCGTGAAGATGCGACAGGCGGGGCCCTTCGAAACGCTCCGCGGCGAGCCGGTCGAAGAGCTCGGTGAGCGTCTGCAGGTCGTGCACGGGACGACCGATGCCGTTCAGGACCTGCGCGCTGAACCCGCGGGCCTTCCAGGTGCAGATCCCCACTGCGATCGTGGCGATCTGAAAGGGCGCTGCCTCCCAGAAGCCCAGGGCCCATCCAACGAGGCTGATGACGACGATTCCCGAAAGCGCGAACGCGACCATCCTCAGGGTCTGCGGCACGTCAACGGGAGGCGCCGCGGCCCACCGCGACAAGGCCGTCGAATCCACCGCGCGCTGCGCCTCGGCCCCAAGAACCGCGAGATCCTCTCGCAGATCGAGCCTGGGACCTATCTCCCGCACCGCGGCCTGCCGCTCCACGAGACCGGCGATGGGCGAAGGGTGCAGCAGCCAGGACGCGAGTTGCTCCTGGCCCGCGTGGGTCCGCGCCGAACTCATGCGCTCGTAGAGCGATCCCCGGCCGAACAAGTCGAGGTCGATGGCGTTTGGGTGCGCGGGGTCGAGGAAACGAAGCCCCTGATCGCCGTGTCCAATCCAGTCACCCCGGGTGCGAGCGAGCGAGGTCTCGTAGAACGCAACGCGGCGGCGGGCACGCGAAAGTCGCCGCGCGAGCTTCTCGTGAAGGATGACAAGGGCGACGAACGTGAGCGCCGCGATAATCAGACCCACCACGGCGGCCGGACGAGAGCCTGTGACGACGAGGGCCACGAAGGCGACCGCGGCTACGATCCCCCGGGCGAGCGACAACCCGCGATCCCGCTGCTCGAGGTCGAGAAGCTCCGCCCGCCGCGACGCGACGCGGATCTCGTAGGCGGCCTGGGGATCGAGCGTCACGCCTGGCGATGCTATCGCGCTGGCCCCACCACGCCCGTGGGGCCAGTCCGTCGCTCTCCGGCTAGAACGACAGTCGGGCGCCGACTCGGAGAATTCTGGGACTGATGACTTCCTCTGCCCGACCGAGGCTCGCGGCACCGGCATTCCGCGCGCGCGCAAGTACGAGGCTGCTGTTGAAGACGTTGAAGAGTTCAACCGATGGCGTGAGCGTCACCCTGCCCATCTTGGCGTTGCGGGCCAGGCGCAGATCGACGTTCCACAGATCCTCGTACCTCTCGTCGTCCACCGCCCCCGAGAGCACCCGTGTCGAACCGTCCAGGCCCAGCGGGCTGAGAGTGATGTTCTTCGGATACACGCCCCCCTGGCGGCCGAAGATCGCGGTCGAGATGCTGATCTTTCCGGGCAGGGTCGCAAGCACATCGGCGTAGACCTGCCACTTGTAGGACGAGTAGAAGCTCGCCTTTCCAGACCCACCCGAGAGAAGGGAGACCGGCCCGCCGTCGATCAGAGCGCCGGTGTCGAGCCGAGTGGGGTTGCCGAAGAAGTTCACACGGTTTGAATCCGCGTAGTCTTCGGTCCAGTCGTTCCAGGAAAGCGCCAGATTGGCCATCCATCCGCGCGACATCCTCTTCTTGGCCGTGGCCTCGAAGCCGCTGAAGCGGCGACTGTAACCGGAGTAGTTAGTGCGATAACGGCCCGAGCCGCCTGCGTTCACAAGCGCAGGCGGCGGGGTGTAGCGCTGGATCGTAAAACCCCTCGCTGTGACATCCGTTCCGCGGATGTACTGGCCCGGCTGCACGATCGGGCATGTCTGCCCCACTTCACACGCCCCGGACCGGAAAGGCGTGTACTGAAGGTTGTTGGACTTTCGGTAGGTGTAGGCCGCGCCAAGCGCGAAGTCCGAGGTGATCTCCTTGTCGATGCCCAGGACGAATTCGTGATCCCGTTGATTCTCCAGGTTTGGGTCGATCCGGCCGGGAGCGATGCCGGTCCGGTTGCTGGGATCGATGTTGTATGCGTACAACACTCCGCCTCGGATATCGACCTCATTCGGCGTGACGATTCGATCCCCGTTTGAGTCGTTCCAGCCGTAGGCCAGATACCCTCCCGGTACGCCCGCCGCATTCACGATCCCATAGCTCAACTGGGCAGCGTAGCTCGCATAGGAGCCGCGAAGGACCGTCTTTCGAGCCTGATCAAGAGCGTACGACGCTCCCACCCGCGGGGAGACATTGGTCCAGTTCACCAGATCGTCGGAGCCCGCGTAGTTCACCGCGGGCGCCTCGGTCGGGAAAGATTTGTTCGCCGGGATCGCCGCCGCCAGATTTCGCGCGCTCTGCATGTCGAGCCGCAGGCCCACGTTGAGGCTGAGCCGGTCCCGCGAAAGAACATCGCCTACATACGCCGAGACGTAACGGCCCTGGTTGTGCGGCTGAGCATCACGGTGGACGTACGCCGAATAGGGGCCCCCCGCGACAATGCCGGCGAGCTGATTGCCGTTGTAGTGCGTGGTGTCGTTCGTGGTGGCCACGCGGTAACCGAACCCGAACTTCAGCTCGTTGTTTCCGCCAACGGCCGAGAAGAAGTAGCTCCCGTCAAGGTTCGCGGTCTTCTGCGGGCGGCGGCCGATGTAGGTACGAAACGACCCCGTGGCGGTGCTGTTGTCGAGGTTGAGCGTGTAACCCTGGGTGTCCCCGCCGCGTGCGTTGAGACTGAAGCCGGTGTCGTAGTAAGCGGCCTTGGCCGACATGAAGAAGCTCGCCGAAAAAGTGTGGTTGATCTCCCCTTTCCACAATCCGCGCGGAAGCCCGCCATCGGTTCCCGCCGTTCCCTGGTTCCAGAGGAAGGCGTCGGACTCGCTGAGACCGGTGCCCACCCCGCGGCCGAACTTCTCCTTTGCCCCGACGAAGTAAAAGGCGCTCACCATCGTGTTCCCGGTGGCCTGCCAGTTCAGCTTCGCGTTGTATGAGGGAAGGAGAGTTGCGTCTTCGGTCCCGTTGAGGCGGCACAGTTTGATGTCCTGCTTGCCGTAGGTCGCGTAGAACCACAGCTTGTCTTTGAGAATGGGTCCGCCGATGTCGAAGCCGAAATCCTTGATGTCGTCAACGTGATCACCCTTGTCTCGGGTCTCCCCGGAAGCGGGGGCGCAATAGCCGGTGCCTCCGGCCAGGCGATTCGCGGAGCCGCCCTTGTTGATGTCGGCGAGCAGTTCCGGTGTGATGTTGGATGAGCTGTACTTGTCATCGGTGCGCATGTACCGCGCGCCGCCATGGAACGTATTCGTGCCACGCCGGGTCACCAGGTTGATGCCGAATCCGCCGGTGGCCATGTTCAGGTCTCCGCCGCCGGTGGTGACGTTGATCTCCTGGAAGGCATCGAAGTCGAAGTAGTCGGGCGAGGACCCGGTGGCGGACATGTCCGTGATCACCAGACCATCCAGCGTCCAGACGCGGTCCGTTGCCGCCGATCCCTTCCCGGCCACGTTCGCCTGCTGTCCATTCTCGTTTCCGGCGATGTTGACCCGATCGATGAGGGCGCCTGGGACGTTCCGCATGATGCCCCAGGGATCGCGGGAGTTCGGGACGTCCTTGAGCTGCTCATTGCTGATGGTCAAGCCGGTGCCCCTCTTCTTGATGTCGACAAGCGGCGCCTCACCCGACACTTCGACGAGGTCGGTCAGCGCCCCGACCTTGAGACTGAGGGAAAGGTCCACGTTCTGTCCGGTCACGATCTGCACCCGGCGACTCGCCCCGGCAAAGCCCTGGAGAGTCACGGACACGGTATAGGCGCCGTAGTCCAGGTTGAGAAAGCGGAATTCTCCTCCCGGCCCGGTGACCGTCGCTCGGCTGCCCGCCTCTCCGGCCAGGGATACGTTAGCGCCCGGGAGAACGGCTCCGGACTCATCCGCGACTCTTCCGTAGATGTTTCCGGTCGCGATCTGGGCGTGTGTAACACTCCCAACGGCAAACAGCGCGACCGCCAGCAGTACATGTCTCTTCATGGTCATTCCTCAGTTGGGGTGGATAGCGCCTCTAGCCGAGGCGAGTGATGGCCGTTCGGCCGGTGAGTGGGAAGGGGGGGTGCCTTTCGGCGGGATCGGCCGCGGAGGATGCCGAATCGCTTCAGCTTTTCCTGCAGCGTGCTCGGAAGCACGCCGAGTGCTATGGCGGCGCGTTTCTGGCTGCCCTCCGCCGCGGCCAGCGCGACGAGCAGCAGACTCTTCTCGAACCGTTCCAGAATCTCTCGGAGCGCCAGATCACCGCGCTCAGAGGGGCGGGAAGGTTCGGCAAGGGTAAGCATGAATTCGCCTCGGTCGTTCATCGATAGCCTCTCGGTATCCCAACGTACCCGGGCGTCGATCGCGCGGAAAGACCCACTCTTGTCAGATGGGATCGGCCCACTCCGGCGACGGCGGGCGGGCTCCCGAAACATCTCGCCTGTCGACGGGTGGAGACTCCAGACTCAAGGCGCGGTGTTCGATTCCGGGATCTGGAGTGTCGGTTACTGGACACCGGCTCGACACACCGAAGCCATAAGTGCCTTCGCAGGCCTCTTGACGGCCGTGGCACGGCCTTTGTAGAACCAGTTCAAGTGGGTTCCAAACACGAAGCGATTTCTCTACGATGACCAGCCGCCCAAAGAACGAGCTGGCCTTGTCGGTCGATCCAGGCGGCGACGTGCCGCTTTACCGGCAGATCTACGAGGAGATCAGAATCGCGATCCTTACCGGACGAATCGGTACCGGAGAAACCGTTCCTTCGACGCGTGAGCTCGCGCTGTCCCTCGACGTTTCGCGAACCACCGCCAAACTCGCCTACGACCTCCTCTTGAGCGAGGGTTACAGCGAGGGACATATCGGCTCGGGCACGAAGGTCTGCGATCTGCTTCCGGAGGAGACGTCCCGGGTCAGACACAAGTCGTCGCCGCAAAGGTCCGGCCCCGCGCCCCTTCGCCTCACACTCTCGGCGACCGGCCGCGCCCTGGTCGGAATGAAGAACGAACCCGATCACAACGGCATGAGATTCAGGTTCCACTACTGCCGCCCGGATGTCGGCGCATTTCCGTACGTCCAGTGGCGACGGCTCCAACTCGACGGTCTGCGGGGTCAGGACCACGACCTGTTCAACTACCAGCAGGACGGCATGGGCTACCGGCCGCTTCGCCTGGCCCTGGCGAAATACCTTGGCCGTTCACGCGCGGTCCGGTGCGACGCGGATCAGATTGTGATCGTCAACGGCACTCAACAAGCACTGGCGCTCCTGGCCAGCGTTCTGCTCGATCCCGGAGACACCGTGGCCCTCGAGAATCCGGGCTACTCGGGCGCCCTCGACATCGCGCGCCAGCATCGCGCGCGAGTTTTCGAGGTACCCGTGGGAGCGGAGGGCCTTCGGATCGAGGCCCTGCCGCGAAGCGGCGCCCGATTCCTCTACGTCACTCCGTCGCATCAGTTCCCCACCGGCGTGGTCCTGCCGCTGGCCCGCCGCCTCGAGCTGCTGCGCTGGGCCGCCGCCACCGGCACGCTCATTCTGGAGGACGACTACGACAGTGAGTTCCGCTTCGGGTCGAGGCCGGTGCCGGCGCTGCAGGGCCTCGATGAAGCGGGCTCGGTGGCCTACCTCGGCACGTTCTCGAAGACGATGTTCCCCTCCATCAGAATCGGATACGTGGTGCTGCCGCGCTCCCTGGTTCAAGCGGTGGAGCGCGCGAAGTGGACGCTTGACCGCCACGTGGCCGCGCTTGATCAGCGCGCCCTCACTTCCTTCCTGGAGACCGGTCTGTACGAAAGGCATCTGCGGCGGATGCGAAAGATCTACGCTCGGAGGCGCAGTGCGCTGCTGACGGCGCTTGGGGCGGAATTCGGCCGAGCGGTGGAGGTTCTCGGCGACCCTGCGGGCCTTCATCTCATGATCCGCCTGAAGACCCGGCTCAGCGATGAGGAGGTTGTGGCCCGCGCCGCGGCGCAGGGAATCGGGATCGTCAGCGCCGCGATCTACTACGCCGGGAAAGCGCCCGGAGGTGAATTCGTGCTCGGCTACGGACAGGTGTCGGAGACCGAAATCGTCGAAGGAGTGAAACGCCTGGCGAGGGCGGTCGGCCAGGCCAGGGCCGCGTGACCCTGACCTCGATGCTGTGCCTCGTGGCGGCGAATGCCCTTCTCGCCCCTCCGCGGGAGCAAGATGTCTTGATCCCGGCGCGCGACGGGCGGCAGCTCGCGGGCCCCCTCACTCTCCCCGCGGTTGGGCAACCTCCCTTCCCGGTGGCGATCTCGCTCACCGGGTCGGGTGCTCACCATCGCGACGGCAACCGTGCACCCGAGCACCCGTATCGGCCGTTTCGGGAGATCGCCCACGCGCTTTCGGATAAAGGGATCGCCTTGTTGCGCATGGACGACCGCGGTGTCGGCGCTTCCACGGGCGACGCGAACGCGACGACCGGTGACGATGTGGCGGACGACGTCAGGGTCGCCATCGCATGGCTTCGCGGGAGGAAGGAGACGGACGCGGCGCGCGTCGCACTGATCGGCCACAGCTTCGGAGGCGTGGTGGCTCCGATGGTGGCGAGCGGCGATCCCCGCATCGCGGCGCTCGTGCTGATGGGCGCGCCGGCCCGGAACTTCCGCGAGACGATGCGATACCAGCATCGCCGCCGCATCGAGGCCGATCCGGAGGTGGCGCGCGAGGGCCGCGAGGCCGCGCTGGCTCGGGCCATGGCCCGGCAGGAACAAAACGTCGCGGCCGGCGAGGAGTTGTGGAGACCCTGGCTCCAGAACAGGGATCCGCTGCCCGCGCTCCGGCGCGTCTTGTGCCCCGCACTCATCCTCCACGGAACCTCTGACCAGGCGGTGCCTCCGGCGGATGCGCTTGTCCTGTTCGCGACGCTCCGTGAGGCCGGGAACTCCCGCGTCACCTTGAAGATCCTCGAGTCAATGAACCATCACTTCAATCTGGATCCAGTGGGAGCGACGAACCGCTACGACCAGTTGCCGAGCCAGAACCTGGCCCCCGAGTTTCTGAAGACGCTCTCGACCTGGCTTGCCGAGACGCTGGCGAAGCCATGACGGCGACCTCCACTGCCTTCTTAAAGTAGCGCCGCCCGAGTGGGTTCGGCGAGAAGGGCGGAAGTGGGCCTTTTTTGAGGGCCATGGACCGCACTAGCGTCGGTACGCAATGTCCACGCTGATGACTCTCGCCTCCAGAGGCTGTGTCACCCTTGTCCTTGCGGGCTGGGCGGGGATGGCCCTCGCAAGCGGTCCCACAGAGCCTGCCGCGCCGAGCCGCTCCGAGGAGGTTCCCGCCGAGTGTGACCGCGCTCCTTTCCGAGAGTTCGACTTCTGGCTGGGCGAGTGGAGCGTCACCGTGGGCGGCAAGATGGTCGCCACCAGCCGCATTGAGAGCATTCTCGGCGGGTGCGTCATCCTCGAAAGCTACGAAGACCCCTCAGGGTATCGCGGACAGAGCTTCAACTTCTACGACTCCCACCTGAAGAAGTGGCGCCAGACCTGGGTGGATACCTCGGGCAGCGTGAGCGAGTTCTCAGGAGCCGTTCGCGACGGGGCGATGCGGTACGAAGGAGAAACCCATCGACAGGGTCGGCGGATTCTCCGGAGGATGACGGTCTCCCACCAGGGCCGCGATCGCGTTCGGCAGTTTTCTGAACACTCGACGGACGAAGGAAAGACCTGGGCGATCGCCTACGACTTCGTCTACCTCCGGACGAAATGAACCACAAATCAAAGGAACCCAGAGCCGGCCATGTTTGAAGCCCCGACCCATCGCCTCACTCGCGCCGTCTTCGGCGCGCACTTCGCCCTCTCGCTCCTCGCCACCGGCGCCGCGCTCGCTCAACCCCCGCAAACCGCTCCGCCCGAGGTGGCGGCGGCGCAGCGGCAATTCCAGGCGGAGGACTTCAAGGGCGTCATCGCCACGCTCGAGCCCTACTTCGCCAAGAACCCGTCGAGCGCAGCGGGCTGGCAGATCCTCGGCGACTCCTACCGGCGCACCGGCAATCTCGATAAGGCCCTCGAAGCTCACGTCAGGGATTCGAAATCCCGCCCCGGCCGCCTCCGCGGTTCGTTCAACGCCGCCGTGATTCACGCCCTCAAGGGAGACATGGAAAACGCCTTCCGCGCCCTGCGCATCCTGCGGGAGAGCGGCAGTTACGACATGGATCTGGTCAAGGCGCACGCTGACCTCGCCCCCTTGAAGTCCGATCCGCGCTTCAACGACTTGTTCTTCAAGCCCGGCGATTTCGTCGACCCGTTTGTCGAACCCGTCGGCATCGTGCACGAGTGGCGAGGGGAAAACAAAGGCGACATGTTCGGCTGGATCGCACGCAGCCTCGGCGATGTCGACGACGATGGCGTGAGGGATGTCGTGACCTCGGCCGCGAGCTTCTCGATCGAGGGACAGGGCGCCGGCAAGGTCTACGTCTACTCCGGCAAGAGCGGAAAACTGTTGTGGTCGAAGACGGGCGAGAAGGGCGAAGCCCTCGGCGCCGGACTCGAGAGTGCGGGCGACGTGAACGGCGACGGAGTGGGCGATGTGATCGCCGGTTCGCCCTCGAGCGGCAAGGCTTATGTTTTCGAGGGACGAACCGGCCGGTTGATCTGGGCGCTCAGCGCGGGGGAGGCCGGAGCGCGATTTGGCAGAGGGACTTCCTTCGCGGGCGACCTCGATGGCGATGGCTGCGGAGACGTCATTGTGGGCGCGCCCGGAGCCGCCGGTTCTACGACTGATCCCGGTCACGCCTATGTCTTCTCGGGCAAGACCGGCAAAATCTTGTCCACACTCAAGGGCGAAAGCGCAGGCGACGCCTTCGGCAGCATCGTTGCGGGGAGCCGCGACCCAGGGCATCCGTTTCTCGTCGTGGGAGCGCCCGCCGCAGGTCCCGTCAACACGGGAAGGGCGTATGTCTACCGCGCCCTCGACCCGTCCGCGAAATTCGTGATCGACAACGAGGACGGCGGTGTGGCGCTCGGCTTCATGTTCGTGTCGGTGGTGGGAGACACCAACCGGGACGGCACGCCCGACGTCTACGCATCCGACTGGGCGAGTGGTACCGGGGGGCCTTCCACCGGCCGGGTGTTCGTGCATTCCGGCGCCGACGGAAGGCGGCTCCTCACGTTTGGAGGAGAGGGGCCGGGCGATGGCTTCGGCGTGGGCTCGGCGGATGTGGGCGACACGAACGGCGACGGTCATGCCGATCTTCTCCTTGGCGCGTGGCAGCACCGCTCCGCGGCCCAATCGGGCGGACGCCTGCATGTCTTTTCCGGCCGGGACGGGTCTCTTCTTCGCAGGATCACCGGCAAGGTTCCGGGTGAGACACTGGGGTTCGACGCGGCGGGAATCGGCGACGTCAACGGCGACAAGGTCCCCGACTATCTGGTGACGTCGGCCTATAGCCAGGTAAACGGTTTCCAGTCGGGCCGCGTCTATGTCCTGTCCGGCGCCCCGCCCGCTCAGGCGAAGTGATGGTTGAGGATTTTTTCCAGGCGGTGCCAGGCTCAGCGGGCTCTACTTCGCCAGCACTCGCTGGCCGCCTCCAGATGTGGCGGGTGGCTTTGCCCGCCGCTACGGCGCGGTAGCCGTCGTCACGGGGCGAGACACAGGCCCACGCGGTGGCCGAAGCCCCGGCCCTCGACGACAAAGCCGGAACTGGTCCGGGACACGCGGGTCGCGGGCGCGGGCATTGCGTCCCATCCGAGCCGCTCGGCGAGGCGCCGATGCGCTTCGTCGTACGTCAAGGTCAAGGAAGTTGAGTTGAGGCCGGACTGGCGTGGAGCGAGGCGGACCTTCAACATCCACTGACCGCCGAGGACCGCGATGTCGATCGCTTCGGGTCTCGTGCCGAAGACCGCCACGAGATCGGCGGCCGGCCATTCACGCCGCCAGATCCGGCCAGAACCCCTCGGATGACGCGGGCAAGTGGCGACGCGCCTGTCTCCCCCACCCCAGATGAAGTGAGGCGAAGCGGGCTCACCCCCGCAGTCGGCCGTCCACAGATCGGCGCCCCGCGGTTGAGCGCGCGCGTCTCGAAGCGCCTGCGCCCATTCGGAGTCGGAGAGATCGGCGGCGATGTCGCGCTCGTTCCTGGCCATATCCGACCGTAGCCAGCGCGGCACGGGTCCTTCGCCCACGAACCAGGCGCAATGGGTCGAATCGCAGACGTCGGCCTCGGAATGGCGTGCGTCTCGCTGAAGGTACCGCAGGGCGGCGGATGCGAGATGGGTGCGCAGCGCGCCGGGGGAGGTTCCCAGTTCGGCCTTCAAGACTCCGTTCGCGTAGTCACGAGCGCTCATGGTCGCGACAAGACGGATGGGCCCTCCCCGGTCCAATACCGCGACCGCGCCTCGAATGCGTCTCTCGAACTCCGGGTTCTCCGCGATGAGCCGCCACTCGCCCGCCGAGAAACGATCGCCAGCCGTCGCGGTGATAGAGGCGCCCGGTCCGATGAATCCGCGGGAGGAATCAGTGGGACCGGTCCCGATGTTCTGAAGACGAATCTCAGCGAGACGAAGCTCGTCGAGCATCCGAACCTTGACGAGATCTTCGAGGCCGCGCTTCTTCTCCCGCGGCCCCACCTTTGGCGAGGACGTCGGCTCGGATCGTCGGACAAGGCCGGTTCGCAGCCTCGCGATCTCGTCGCCCGCGCGAATCGCCGCCTCGCGACCGGTGCCGCGTCGAAGCAGCCCCAGAAACGCGAAGCCGCCATCATCGACGGCCATGACGAAGCCGGAGGTCTGAAGAGGCGCGCCATCGAGCGCGGGTACGGTTCCCGTCTTCGCCATGAAGCCAAACAGCCGAAGCCCGGATGCCGTCCCCAAAAACGCCGACTCCTTCATGCCCTCGAGCAACTCTCGACGGATGTCTTCGCGATCCACCCAGGGCGCTCGAACGAGTTCCGTGTAGCTCGTGAGCAGACGTTCGGGAGCGATGGTCACGGCCGCGGGATCGGGCAGTCCAATGGCCTCGGCCTCACTCCTCTCGCCGGCCCAGGAAAACCCCGCGGCAAGGAACGCTTCCCGGATCGCGCCGGCGGGAGTCTCCCGGGCGAGCTGCCAGACGACGGCGTTGAC
>CAZBTT010000022.1:0-19839 GCA_964494295.1 uncultured Acidobacteriota bacterium | reverse complement strand
GGCCGAGATCGCTCAGCAACTCGTACAACTCTTCGGATCTCGATCGCGGCTTGTCGTTCATGTCTCCACCTTGGTCGAGAGAGTTTTTAGGCGGTTCCGCTCGCTCGTGTCAAGAGAGAGCGGTCAAGAGGAGGGGCGCGGTTTCCGTGTTAGCTTCAGACTCTTCCCATGATGCTCGCCCTGGCCCTGGCCCTCCTTCTCCCCCAAAGCGAGCCGACCGAGAAACTCAAGGTCGGAGCGCCAGCGCCCGCGTTTTCCCTCGCCGCCTCGAACGGGAAGACCATTCAGCTCGCCGATTTCAAGGGAAAGAAGAAAGTCGTCCTCGCCTTCTTCCCGAAAGCCTTTACCGGCGGATGTACGAAGGAGATGTCGGGTTTCCGCGATCAGCAAAGCGCCTTCGACGAAGCGGGCGCCCAGGTTCTCGGCATCTCGATGGACGACCTCGAGACCCAGAAGAAGTTCAGCGAGAGTCTCAAGCTGACGTTCCCTCTCCTCGCGGACAAGTCGGGGCGCACGGCCTCCGCGTATCGCGTGAAGGCGGCGCTGTGGGCGAATCGAACCACGTTCATCATCGATGAAAACGGCCTGATCACCGCCATCTTCGAGGGCAAGGACGCTCTGGACCCCGTGGCCGCCGTGGGGGCCTGCGTCCGCAAGACGTCCACCGCGCGTTGAAGTTCCGGGCGAAGCACGCGACGTCGCTCGCGAAGAAAGTCGAGCGCTTCGGCCGGCTCCTGCGCACCGGCCTCCTCGGGCGATTCATCCTCGTCCTCGGCGCGGTCAGCCTGATTCCGCTCATCATCATTCCCTGGCTCGTGAACCTCACCCGCGATTCCGTCACCGACCAGATCCTCAGGACGCATTCGGTGACCGCGCGAACCACGGCCGCGCGCGTGGATGCCTGGATCCGGTCCCTGCGGATCTCCGCGCAAACCCTCGCTTCGAACCCGTTCATGCTCAAGGCGAGCCGCAACCAGGTGGCGGAGATGATCGCCGGCCTCCTGCAGGCCGATTCCGCAATCAAGGGCGCGGTGGTGGTGAACGCCGCCGGCATCGAGGTGGGCGGGGCCACGCGAAACGGGTTCGCCGAAATCGTCAACCCCGCCCTCGCCGCCCCCACCTCGGGGCCCGTGTCCGTGGTGCCGGGAGACCGGATCTGGATCCGCATCGCCACTCAGCTCGACGAAGGCCAGGGCGAACTGCGACTCATGATCGACGGCTCGGAACTTTCCGAACTCCTGAAGACCGAGGAAATCGGGCGCGACGCCATCATCGGCCTATTCGATGTCAACGAAAAGATGATCGCGTCATCAAACGTCTCCGACTCCGTGGCGCGTTTTCCCAAGGCCCTGTTGCGCGCCGGACGCGGCCGCACCACGTCGGGGGCCGCCCGCTACGACGACTCCGATCCGGTGATCGCCGGGGCCCACAGCCGGGTTCAGACCGCCCCGTGGTTCGTGGCCTCGATTCAGCCCGCGACCACCGCGGAGGCCGTGGCCACGGAGATGCGACGAACCGGCATGCTCGCGGTGTTCGCGGCGGTGCTTCTGACCGGCCTCTTTTCCGCCCTTGGCTACTTCGCGATCATCCGCCCGATCGACGAAATCGCGAAGTCGCAATGGAAGGTGGTGAAGCGGCGCGACAAGGTCGCGACCGGCGGCAACGAAATCTCGCGGCTCAAGGAAGCCTTCGCCACGGCGCACCGGCAGACCATGGATCGCGAGGCCATCGGCAAGATCTTCCTTTCGCGCTACCTCGTGCTCGACATCCTCGGCACCGGCGGCATGGGCTCGGTATTCCGCGGCTGGGACCCCAAACTCGAACGCCCGGTCGCGATCAAGACCGTCCACATCGGCGGCAACAGTAAAGCCAGCGTCGACGCGATCGAGCAGCGTCAGGTCCTCCTTCGCGAAGCGGTCACGGTGGCGAAGTTCAACCACCCGAACATCGTGGCGATCTACGATGTCGAGGACGCGGCGGAGGCCGCTTTCCTGGCTATGGAGTTCGTGGATGGCATGAGCCTCGAGAAACTGCTCGAGAAGGTCGGGCTTCTGCGTCCCGAGCAGGCGGTTCCTCTTGTGGTTCAAATCGCCCGGGGGCTCGAGGCCGCTCACGCGGCGGGCGTCATCCATTGCGACATCAAGCCCGCAAATATCCTCCTCGGTCGTGATGGCGCGGTCAAGGTCACGGACTTCGGCATCGCGCGCTCCGCGATCGGGACGACCGGACGAGTGTCGGGCACCTTCGGCACCCCCGGGTACCTGCCGCCCGAAGCCCTCGGCTCCGCGGCCTTCACCCCCACCGCCGACCTGTTCGGCGTGGGCGCGGTGTTCTACGAACTGCTGACCGGCGAGCCGCCGCACGCCGGGAAAAACGCGCAGGAGACGCTGGTAAAGACGGCGACCAAGGCCGCGGTATCCGTGCGGGAGACCAACAAGTCCGTTCCTCCCGCGGTGGACGAAATCATCCTCGGCCTGCTCGAAAAAGACCCCAAGAAGCGACGGCCGGCGACCGCGCGGGAACTCGCGGACGCTCTCGAGAAGATCGCGGACCGGAACGGCTGGAAATGGACCGCACCCCTCATGCTGGCGGGCGAAGCCGCGGAAGTGAGTTCGGTGACGCCAACCGCGGCCCTCCCCGCTTCCGGGGGGCTCGGATAACATTCGGGCGTTCCCCGCTCATTGAGCCCTTCCTGCCATCTTCTTGAACTCCCATAAACCGTGAAGAGACTGCTGCCGCTCGCCCTCGCCGGCGTGTGCGCCTTTCCTTCGCCGACGCTCGCCCAGACCCTTCCCATCCCGCCCTCCGGGGAATACGTGGTGCAGCAGGGCGACACTCTGGAATCGATCTCCCAGAAGTTCCTCGGAGCGTCGTCGCGCTGGGGCGAACTCATGACCGCGAATCCCGCGATCACCAATCCACACTTCATAAAACCGGGCTCGAAGATCAGGATCACCGCGCAGACGATCAACGCGAAGCGGGCCACCATCCAGCAGGTCTTCCGCCAGGTCGAACAGATGCCTTTCCCGAGACCCTGGACTCCCGCGTCGGTGGGGGGCATCCTCCAGCCGCGGGATGGCGTGCGGACGTTCGAGAAGTCTTCGTCCGAACTCGAGTTCGACAACGACACCCGCATGGTGGTGTCGGAGGAGTCGGTGGTCTTCCTGCGCGAAGTCCCGGAAACCCCCGAGAACGTGAGCCGGAAGGCCATCGAGATCCGGGCCGGCCAGGCCGATCTCGATGTGCGCCAGGCCGCGACGGGCCAGAACGCGGTCGAATTTCACATCGGCGGCACCCAGGGAACGACACGCCCCGGAGGCGCGGGCAAGGGAGCCTCGCGAGCTCGGCGTACCGACGATGGCGGCAGCCGGATCATGGTCTTCGACGGCGAGGGCGAGGTCACTGCGGCGGGCCGAACGCTGGCGGTCCCCTCCGGCATGGGCATCGCGGTGACGGCGGATGGCCGGACGAATGGCCCGGAAGCGCTCATGCAGGCGCCTCGTCCCTTAACCCCCAACGAGAGTCAGACCTTCGACTTTTCCAATCCCACCTTCGACTGGGAACCCGTCCCCGGCGCTTCGAGCTATACCGTCGAGGTCTGCCGCGATCCCGCGTGCGGACAACTCGTCGACCGATCCGTGGGTGTGCGCATGACCCGGTGGACGCCGCGTGTTCTTCCCATCGGCTCCCTGTACTGGCGGGTCAGCGCGGTGAGCGCTTCCGGTCTCGACAGCTTCATCTCCGCCGCCCAGAAGTTCACGATCCGCACGTATTGGCGCCGGCCCGTCGACCAACCCTAAGCTTGAGCCCATGCCCGCCCGTCCCTCGACTTTGATCTTCACCGCGCTGCTGCTGGTGACCGGTCTCGCGGGTTCGTCGTTCGCGCAGGCGAGGCGTCCGGCGCCCGTGCGGAAGCCGACTCCGCCGGTCCGCATCGAAGTCGCGCGTCTGGGTTTCGTTGAAGGCGGAATCGAAATACAGCAACCGGGAGGCGCCTGGACGAAGGGCGCCGAGAAACAGGCGCTTGCGATCGGCGACCGGGTGCGCACGCTCACCGGCGGCACCGCGCGTCTCGAGTTCCCGTGGACCGCCATCGCCATGAGCGACGCATCGGAAGCGGTGCTCGAGCAGGGTCGCGTGCTGACGCTGCGGCTTGAAAGCGGACGCATCGACCTCGATCCCGAGCAGACGCTTCTGCGGGTGGTGACCGGCGAGGCCGCGATCAGCGGTTCTGGGCGCACCCTCATCCGCCGCGAGGGCGGCACGACATTCGTCGCCTCCTACTCGGGCGGGGCCGACGTGGAAGCCGAAGGGGTGAGCGTGCGGCTCGGAATCAACAAAGGGACGGTGGTGAACGCCGGCAAAGCACCGACCGAACCACAGCCTCTTTCTCCTGCGCCGCGTGTGGTGGCGCCCTCGGCCGACCCCCGCTATGTCAACCCCGGAGAGCCGGTGCGATTGGTGTGGACGGGCCTCGAGGCCGCGTACCACCTCGAGGTTCTCTCGATCGACAGCGACATCCCGGTGATGTCTCTCGACATTCCGACGCGCGAATACGACCTTCGGCTCAA
The DNA here is from genome assembly GCA_964494295.1 of uncultured Acidobacteriota bacterium. Classification (GTDB taxonomy): domain Bacteria; phylum Acidobacteriota; class Vicinamibacteria; order Fen-336; family JAGNNV01; genus JAGNNV01. The sequence goes on along the minus strand of CAZBTT010000022.1, from coordinate 15,268 downwards.
CTGGCTCGGGACATTCCGCTGGCGCGTGGCGGGGCGCACCGGCGCTATCGAGAGTCAGGCCTCGGGTGAGGGCCTGATCTGCGTGGTCGAGAAGTAGCCGCTCGACTCAGCGCGCGCGCTGAGTCTTGCCGTCGTCGATGATCGGGTACATCGACAGCTCGATCACCGGGAACTGCGGCCGCTCCAGGGTCAGGGTCGTGGGGTTCGCGCCGAACACCGCGCTCAAGTATTCCTTGAGCGTCAGATTCGTCGGGCCGTAACCCTTGTCGTAGAGCCAGTGTTCGCAGGCCGCGCCCAGTTCGGCGGCGCTCGAGTAGCGCTTCTCGAGCCGGCGCTCGAGTGTCTTCGCGAGTATCTCCATGACCGCCTGGGGCACATCCTTGTTGATGTCGCGGGGTGAGCGCATCACGCCCGCCACCACTTCGATGAGCGTCGCCTCGGCGGTTTCGCCCTTGAAGAGACGATCGAGAGTCAACATCTCGTAGAACACCGCGCCGAGCGAGAAGACGTCGCTCCGGTTGTCCATGCTGAGGGAAGCGATCACTTCGGGCGCCATGTACGACGGCTTGCCCACGAGGTTCTCGCTCCGCGTCCCGCTGCGGGCCGCGATCCCGAAGTCGATGAGCTTCACCGTGCCCTCGCGGGTCATCATGATGTTCGAAGGCGAGACGTCGCGGTGCACGATGGCCGCGCGCTCGAAGACGTACTGGAGGCCGCGGCAGACCCGGCTGATGATGAAGACCACGATCTCCGCGGGCGGCAGGCGGTCAAGAAGCAGATGGCGGTCGATGAACTCCGACAGGCTCCAGCCGTCGATGTACTCGAGAACGATGCAAAGGTCGCCATCGATGCGTTCGAAGTCGAAGATGCGGCCGATGTTCTCGTGGTCGAGGACCGCGTAACGTCTCGCCTCTTCGACGAAGAGGGAAATGAGGCTCAAGTCGGTGGCGTCGAGCAGCTTCTTGATGACCACCGGCCGTTCGAAGCCCGCCTCGCCGGTCAGCCGCGCCCTGTAGACCCGGCCCATGCCGCCGGCGCCCAACTCTTGATCGAGGACATACTTGCTTGGCATGGTTCCCTTTGGTTCCTTGGATGAGCGCCGATCATTCTACGCACGCGACGCCCCCGTATACTGCCCCGCGACCAAAACTTCGATGCGGATCATGGCTCTAGACATCGGTGACCGGACCATCGGTGTCGCCTGTTCCGACGAGGGTCTGATCCTCGCCTCTCCGGTCGAAACGATCCAGCGCCGGGGCCCCAAGGCCGATTCGATCCGGGTGGACACCCTGGTGAAGGAGCGCGGAGTTTCGCGCGTGATCGCCGGCCTCCCCCTCACCCTTCGCGGCGACGCGGGCCCGCAAAGCGCCAAGGTCAATGACTTTGTCGAGGTCCTGAGGCGGCGGCTGAAGGTTCCGGTGGAGATGTGGGACGAGCGGCTCACCACCCGCGAGGCCGAACGCACCCTCATCGCGGCGGACATGTCCCGGGCCCGGCGCAAGGAGATCATCGATCAGATGGCCGCCGTCCTGATCCTCCAGACCTGGCTCGACGCGCGATCCCATGCGAAGACGGAATCCAGCTCATGAAGACGCGGCTCGCCATTCTCCTGCTTCTCGCGGGCCTCGGACTCCGGGTCTGGTGGCGCGCGGAAACCGAGTCGCCGGTGGGCGGTCCGCAGGTTGAGATCGTGATCCCCCCAGGTACTTCGACCCAGGCGATCGCGGAGCAGCTCGAGGCGGCGGGCGTCTTGAAGCGGTCCTGGACGTTCGCGCTCCTCGTCCGCCTTCGGGGCGACGGCGCGCGGCTGAAGGCCGGCCGTTATCGCTTTGACGGGCCGTACTCGGTCCTCGATGTCGAGCAGAAGCTCGCGCTCGGCGACGTGGAACGGCGCGAGGTGACGTTCACCGAAGGTAGGAACATCTTCGAGATGGCGGAAATCGCGGCCCGGGCGGGGCTCAAAGCGGATCTCTTCCTCACCGCGGCAAACGACCCCGGTCTGATCCAGGGCCTCGACCCCCATGCGAAGTCGCTCGAGGGGTACCTGTTTCCCGAGACGTATGAGATCAAGGACCCGGCCTCGGAAAGCGCGCTCGTGGCGGAGATGGTGAAACACGCGCGCAGCGTGTTCGACGAGCTGGGTCTTGGGGCCGTCGAGCGTACGGTCAACGGACAGACTTTCACGCTGCGCCAGATCGTGACGCTCGCGTCGATCGTCGAGCTCGAAACCGCGGCCCCCGAGGAGCGGCCTCGCATCGCCGGCGTGTTCTTGAATCGACTGCGCATCGGCATGCGCCTTCAAACCGACCCAACCGTGATCTACGCGATGAAACTCGCGGGGCAGTATCAGGGCAACATCCGCAAGAGCGACCTCTCCGGGGACTCGCCTTACAACACCTACCGCTTCGCCGGCCTGCCGCCCGGTCCCATCGGTTCACCGGGACGTTCGGCACTCCAGGCGGTTTTGAGTCCCGAGCCGACCGAGGACCTCTATTTCGTCAGTCGCAACGACGGGACCCACGTCTTCTCGAAGTCGCTGCGGGATCACGAACGCGCGGTGGACGAGTTCCAGCGGCGGCGGCGTACCCGCACCCCCGCCGAATCTGCCCAGGCCTCACCCGCGCCTTCCCCGGTCAAGTGACGTCACCCGCACCGGCCGGCCGGCTGGCGCTTCTGGTCTTCGTCGTGTCGTTCGCGGTCCTGATCGCGAACGGCCGGGCGATCGGGTCGGGCGACACCAACGCGGTCGAGAACACCGCGACGGCCCTCGCCACACGCGGGACCTTTGTGTTGCCTCCCACCGACGCCGCCGATCCCTTTACGCGCGAAGTCGCAGGCGGTCGGATTTCCATCTACCCCGCGCTTCCCGCACTGATCGCGGCTCCGGTCTTCTTCGTGTTCAGCCTCGTCCTCGATCTCAATCCGGCGGGCATCCAGGTGGCAGGGAAGTTGACCGCGGCCCTGCTGAGCGCATCCGCCATGGCCGTCCTGGCCTGGACGTTCTCGAAGCGCGTTTCGCCATCGCTGGCCGTCGCGTCAGCGCTCCTGTTTGGCCTCGGGACGAGTGTTTTCTCGACATCGCAGGCATTGTGGCAGCACCCCGCGGCGGTTCTGTTCCTGGTGATCGCATTGAGCGCCTTCGAAAGGCTGGACGCGTCTCCGACCGCCTCCGATCAGCGTGTCCTTGCCTCGCTCGCGGCTCTGGGCCTCGCCCTCGCCGCAGCCTCGCGGCCAGCGACCATCCCGATGTGCAGCGTGCTCCTGCTCTTTCTCATCTCCCGCGCCCGACCCCACGCAACGCGGATTTTCCTGACCATGCTCGTGCCCGTCACCCTCGTGGCGATCTACAACACGACTTTCTTCGGCGCGCCCTGGCGCTTCGGCCCCGGCCTCAGCGGACGTTTCGGAGCCGCGTTGCCGGAGTCGGTAGCGGGTCTCCTGCTCTCGCCCGCCCGCGGATTGTTCGTGTTCACGCCGATTGCGCTGGTGGCGCTTTGGAGCCTTGTCACTCGCACGCGCGGGTCAGCGCTCGCGCGAGCGCTTCTCGCCGCCACAGTCACGCACTTCGCTTTCATCTCGATGTGGAACGAGTGGCACGGCGGCGAGTCGTTCGGTCCGCGACTTCTGACCGACCTCCTCCCCGCGCTTTTCTTCTTCCTGCCGGAGGGACTCGCCGCGTGGCCGAAGCTCAGCGCAGCTTTGGGGGTGATCTCGGTCTCGATTCAGCTCCTGGGCGCGTGGACGTACGACTATCGATGGGAGCGCCTTCACCAGCGTGGTGGCGACTTCGAGGCCGCATTGTGGTCCTGGCGCGACTCCCCTATCGCCTTCGCCGCGCGCGAGGGCGTCTTGATCCAGGGCGATCCCGAAATCGACGGACGCCGCGTTCGACTAAGGGCGATTCGGTCGGTCCCCTTCGGAACCAGAGGCTCGACCGTCGAAGGAACACCCGAGGGCCTGCGCATCAGCGGTGAGCCCCTGATGCGCGACATCCGATTGGAAAGAGGAGCCCGCCTGACCGGAGGCTGGATCACACTCTCCCATCCGGCCGATGCCGTCGCCTTCCGTTCGAACACATCGGGAAGCCATACGCTGCGCCTGGTGGGGACGCTGCAAGGCACGCTGGGCCTGGAATTGCCTTCCGGCCCGATTGCTTTGCCGATGTCGGGCGATTTCGATCTCGAGCTTCCGGTTCAAGTGAGCGCGGGCGAAGACGTCACGATCCGCGCGGAGACGGGAGAACTAAGGCTCGCACGGGTGTCGATGAGCGTTCGACAGCCGTGAGGAGGGCCGCCGCCACCCGACGGCCCTGAACGTGGGCGCCGGTCTCGTTCCGAGAGCTTTTGCGCAGCAAAAGTGCGGAGCGAAGCGGAGCACCCTTACTTCTGTCCTCGCGGAGGCGACCATCTCCCGCTCGAAGGTCTACCCCGGCCGTCACGAAAAGGACCTCGGACGACGGCTGACGTTCACGAACATCGATACGCGGCTACGTTAACGCGCACGACCCGTCGATCGAACGCGACTGCGCGCACGTTCATCGCGAGGTCGCTTCGACCGAATTGCGTTCGATCCTCGCTCAGCGACCGGTCTTGGTCTGACGCGCACGAACCCACGATCGGCGACGACGTTCACCGTTATCACGCAACGTCGCGATCGCGAACTCCCGTTTCCTGCCGCGAAGTTACTGCCGGAGCTTGGGGACATCGCCCCACTTGAGCTTCGTTCGCAACACCTCGAAGTAGTCGCGCGCGCCCGAGGTGACGAGCTTGAGTCTTCGGCTGCCCCGGCTCACCACCAGTTCGGCGTCGGGCGCCACTTCGCGGCTCCATTGGCCGTCGACGGTGACGTGCACCGGCGAGCCCGACGAACGCACCCGGATGCGCACCGGAGATGTGGCCGGAATCACGACGGGTCGATTCGAAAGCATGTGCGGGCAGATGGGCGTCAACACCATCGCGTCGAGCGAGGGATGGAGGATTGGCCCGCCAGCCGCGAGGTTGTAGGCGGTGGAACCGGTCGGCGACGAGACGATGAGACCGTCCGCCCGGAAGTCCGACATGAAACGGTCGCCGACCGAAACCGTGAACTCGACGATGCGGGAGACCGTCGCCGCCTTCGCGATGGTGACGTCGTTGAGGCCCTCGTGGGTGGTGAACACACTCCCTCGGACCAGGGCGACATGCAGCATCGACCGCAATGAGAATGCGTAGTGGCCGGATACCAGGTTCTTGAGCGCCTCTTCGACCTCTTCACTCGTGATCTCGGTAAGGAAGCCAAGGGAACCAAGGTTGACGCCCAGCACCGGCGTCTCCTCGTCGATGACGCTCTGCACGGCGCGTAGCAGTGTTCCGTCTCCACCCAGGACCACCACCGCATCGATCGGGCCGCGGGCCTTTTCCTGCACCACCTCGCAGCCAAGCGACTTGAGGATCTCGAGGACGTTGACCCTCGTGGGATCGGTCTCCGGCAAGTCGTCGCGGGTGAAAAGGGCGATCTTCATTCGGGACACGGGGCTCTCGCGATCGTGGGTCGAATCATGCCGGGAGGTCGCCATCATGGCAGAACGGACGCGCCGCCGTCACTTCAGCCCGGGCGGCAAGGGCGAGATGGCGTGCAGGAAGAACTCGCGGTTCCCTCCGCTGCCGTCGATCGCGGAGCGGCAGACTGCGACCACGCGGAAGCCGAGAGCTTCAGCCGACTCGCAGACCGCGAGCATGACGCGACGGTGGACCGATGCGTCGCGCACGATGCCGCCGCTCCCCACTTCGGCGCGGCCCGCCTCGAACTGCGGCTTCACCAGGGACACGATGTCGGCGCCGGGGGCAAGAATGCGGGCGAGGGCGGGCAGGATCTTGAGGATCGAAATGAAGGAGACATCCATGGTGGCCAGGGTTGGCCTCTCGGGCAGCGCGTCGGCGGAGAGATGCCGCGCGTTGGTGCGCTCGGCGAGGATCACGCGGGGGTCCTGACGAAGCCTCTCGTGGAGCTGACCCACGCCGCTGTCGAAGGCGTAGACGCGGGCGGCTCCGCGCGCGAGCAACACCTCGGTGAAGCCGCCGGTCGAACTGCCGATGTCCACGGCCACCCGTCCCTCGCACGACACGCGAAAAGCGTCGAGAGCGCCGATGAGTTTGTGCGCGCCGCGCGAGACCCAGGTCTCCTCGCCATCGACTTCGATCCGGGTTTCCTCGGTCACCTGCTGGCCCGCCTTCGGCCGCTCCACCTGATCAACGCGCACGCGTCCCGCCAGGATCAGGGCCTGCGCTCTTTCCCGCGAGGGCGCCAGGCCCCGCCGCATGATCTCTAGATCGAGCCGGCGGCGCGTGAGACTCAAGACGCCCGGTGGATGATCCGGGACGCGAGCTCGCGCAACAGCGAGGCCTCGGATCCGAAGGTGTTCAGCGCCTCCATAGCCTGATCGTGCAGCGTCCCGGCCTGCTGCCGCGACGCTTCCAGTCCGTGGAGAGCCACCCACGTGGCCTTCCCCGACTTCACGTCCTTGCCGGGCGTCTTGCCAAGTGCGGCCGCGTCGCCGCTCACGTCGAGGATGTCGTCCACAATCTGGAACGCCAGCCCGATGGGCTCGCCGTAGGCGCGCAGCGCTTCGACCTGCGAGGCCGTGGCGCCCGCAAGCAGACCGCCCCCGGTGACCGTAGCCACGATGAGAGCGCCGGTCTTGGTTCGATGGATGCGCTCGAGATCCTCGGGCCTTGCCGGAACGCCTTCGTACTTCAAGTCGTCCATCTGGCCGCCGATGAGGCCCTCGGTGCCGCAGGCGCGGGCGAGAACCGTGAGCGCTCTCAGCACCACTCCGCTCCGCTCGACCGAGCCGATGCCCGTCGCCACGATCTCGAAGGCCAGGGTTTGAAGCGCGTCGCCGGCAAGGATCGCGGTCGCCTCATCGAAAGCCTTGTGGCAGGTGGGACGGCCACGACGCAGGTCGTCGTCGTCCATCGAGGGAAGATCGTCGTGGATCAGCGAGAACGTGTGGATCAGTTCCACCGCACAGGCGAAGGGCAGGGCCCGCGCGCGGCCTTCATCGCCACCGATGGCATGCGCCGCGGCGAGGGCGAGCAGGGGCCGAACCCGCTTTCCGCCCGCGAAGACGCTGTAGCGCATGGCCGCGTGCACCCGCTCCGGCCATTGCGACTCCGGGGGCAGGGCGCGATCCAGGGCGAGGTCGATCTGCGACCTCAGTTCATCGAGCGGTGGGGCCAAGTGCTCTGGTCTTTGAATCAGCGGGTGGGCTCGGCTTTGGGGGCACGGTCGAGGACCTTGCGCGCGTCCTGGGAGAGGACTTCGATCTTCGCCTCGGCCTCTTCCAGCCGATCCTGACAGAACCGGGCGCGGGAGATGCCTTCCTCGTAGAGCTTCAGGGATTCTTCGAGGGAGAGATCCCCTTTCTCGAGCGAGCCCACGATCTGCTCGAGACGGGACAGCGCCGTTTCGAACGATTCCTTGTTTTCTTCGTTTCCGGCCACGCTCGTTAGACCTCCTTTTCCACGTCCGTCACTGTGGTTCGCAGTCGCCCCTTGGACAAGCGAACCACGACCGGTTCGCCCGTCTTCACGTCCTCCGCCCGAAGCAGAATACGCCCGGAAGGGGTGGTGGCGAGAGCGTAGCCGCGGCTTAGAACGGCAAGAGGCGAGAGGGCATCGAGCTTCGCCACCATGCCAAGAAACCGCGAGCGGCGCCGGTCGAGCGCCGGCCGCATCCCGCGAGTCAGGACGAGGAGCCGTGCCTCGAGACCACGGGACAAGGCGGCGAGGCGAGGGCCGGCGTCGCGCAGGGCTTTCGAGTCGAAGGAGCGCGCGGCCCGCACCCGGCGGCGGTCCATTTGCGACGCGACGAGGGCGCGCATCGACAGAACCGCCCGATCGACGCGGGCATGGGCGCGGCCGAACAGTTCCCGCGGGGCCTGAGCTTCGCAGCGAGTGGCGAGGTCGCGGAACGTCGAGACGCGCTTCGCGTGAGTTCGATCGACTGCCACGCGGGCGCGGGCGAAGGCCGCGGCGACCCGGCCGCGGAGCCGCTCGAGTTTCGTGCGCTCGCGTTCCATCACGCGATGGGTCGAAACCGCGTCGAGCCTTTGACGCCATCGTTCCCGGCTCGCGTCGAGGGCGCGCTGGAGCGCGGCCATCGCATTGTCCGTGCGCGAGTTCGCCTGACGCTGGATGTCCACGACCATGCCGGCCGCGACCGAAGGCGTCGAGGCGCGGACATCCGCGACCAGGTCGGCCACCGTGAAGTCCGTCTCGTGCCCGACCGCGGAGATGACGGGCGGCCGCGAGGCGACGATGGCTCGGGCCACCGCCTCGTCGTTGAACGGCCACAGTTCTTCAACGCTGCCGCCGCCGCGGGCGACGATGATCGTATCCACGTCATCGCGCTCAGCCAGGAGACGAATCGCGGTGGCGATCTCGAGCGCGGCCCCTTCTCCCTGAACACGGGTTGGCGAGAGGAGAAGGCGGACCCTCGCGCCGCCCTTGGCGAGCGTGCGTTCTACGTCGTGCCGCACGGCGCCCGTGGGGGAGGTGACGAGGCCGACGGTGCGCAGGATCGTCGGCAGCTTTCGCTTGCGCGACTCCGCGAAGAGGCCTTCGTCGAGCAGACGCGCCTTCAGGGCCTCGAGGGCGCGCTGCAGATCGCCCGCGCCCAGCGGTTCCAGAACGTCGACATGAAGTGAATACCGGCCACCCGGCGCGAAGACGCGGAGGGCGCCCATCGCAACGACCCGCATGCCCTGCTTGGGCTCGATCGCGAGATCGGCGCGGCGGTCCGCCCAGACCATCGCCTCGAGGGTGGCGCCCGCGTCCTTGAGCGTGAAGTAGGTATGGCCGCTCGCCACCACCTTCACCGCGGAGATCTCACCCATCACGCACACGGAAGAAAAGCCGATGGCGATGTGGCGCGAGAGCTTCTCGGTCAGTTCGGAGATGGAAATCGGCGTGCGAGCGGGGGCCGGAACGGCGGCGGGCGGTTCAGGGGAGGCTGCGCCTTCCGCCGCGGGCGCGGGCTCGAACAACGTCGACTGGAGGCGCTCACGCAGGGGCCGGCCCGGAACCGGGGTTCTCGGCGGCGGTGTTGGGTTGCGGCGTGTCGTCATCGCAAAACCGTCTTCCGCGGTGGCCTAGAGGGAAAGGACTTCCGACTCCGTGAGGAACATCCGGTCGATGGATGACGCACGCCCCGTGTCCTCGTCGATCGCCACAACCACCGCCGCGAAACGCGGATCGGCCTTCGCGGTCTCGAACTTCGCGGGAAGACCGTCGATGAAGCGCTTGATGATGATGTCCTTCTCGACCCCGATGACGGAATCGTAGGGGCCGGTCATCCCGATGTCGGTGCAGTACGCGGTGCCCTTGGGGAGAATCCGGTGATCGCACGTCGGCACGTGAGTGTGCGTGCCCACGACCACCGAAGCCAGGCCATCCATGAAGAAGCCCATGGCCGCCTTCTCGGACGTGGTCTCCGCGTGCATGTCGACGAGGATGACCGGGGTTTCCTTCCGCAGTTCCTCCGCGATCTTCTTCCCGATGGTGAAGGGATCGTCGATCGCGCCGTTCATAAACACGCGGCCCGACAGGTTGAGCGTCGCGACCTTTACGCCGGTCCGGCTCTTGCCGATGTGATGGCCCTTGCCCGGCTGTCCGACGGGATAGTTCGCGGGACGGAGCAGCTGCGGGAACACATCCATGATGGACATGATTTCGCGCTTGTCCCAGATGTGATTGCCGGAGGTCAGGCAGTTGACGCCGAGGCTCAGGAGCTCCTCGGCGAGTTCGCGGGTGACGCCGTTGCCGCCCGCAAGATTTTCCGCGTTCGCGATGCAGTAGTCGATGGAACGCTTGCGAAGGATCTTCGGAAGCGCCTGCTTGAGGATGCCGCGGCCCGGAGAGCCGACGATGTCGCCGATGAGGAGGACGTTGATCATGGCAACATTGGACCGGCAGGCTCAAGAAAGAAGGACACAGGCAAGGTTACATGTTCCAGCAGACGATTCAGGACGTGCTCGCGGTGGCGGAAGCCGGGCCCAGGCCGGAAGACCTGCTGGAGCGATTGCGGGAAACTCTCGCCGCCTTCGAGCGTTTCGAATCCGGCGAGATCCTCGCCGAGACCCCGGGAGGTCTCCTCCGCTTCGTCATCTCCCCAGGGCTGACCGAGGCGGGAGCTAAGATCCTGGATTCCCTCGGCGACGAACCGATGTTCCGAATCGACACCCCGACGTCCCTTCTCGCCCTTCGGCTCGAAGCACCGGGAACAACCCGCGCCGCGATCGTGCTCGGGCACAAGCGGGCCTGGTCCTTTGCCGCCGCACCCCTGTCGAGAATCCGAACCCTCGGGAACCTGGCCCTGCGGCTTCTGAGCCGCGCGTCTAGGACGGATTCCGGCACACCACGATGATCGTGCGGTCGTCGGTGGCCTTGAGGCCCTCGGCGAACTCATCCGCTTTTTTGAGCAGGTGATCCTTCATCGCGGTGGCCGAGGTGCCGGGCACGCCAAGCACGAACTTGGTGAGACCCTCTTCGCCGAGTTCCTCGCCCTTGCTGTTCCAGGTTTCCGAGAAACCGTCGGTGAAAACCACCAGACGGTCGTGAGGATCGAGCTGGGTTGTCCCCTTCTCGTACATGGCGTCTTCGAACAGGCCAAGCACCATGCCACCCGTACTGAGGCGGTCGACCACCCCGCTTCCCCGCGAGAGGATCGGGGCGTTGTGGCCGGCGTTCACGTACTCGAGGTGGCCGGTGTTGAGGTCGAGGCGCCCCAGGAAAAAGGTCACGTACTTGTTGGCGGGCACGTTCTGGGTGACGGAGTTGTTCATCTCCGACAGGGCCTGCTTCAAGTCGTCGTCGAGCCAGTGATCGCGAACCGCGGCGCGAAGAATGGTCATGATGAGAGCGGCGCCGGTGCCCTTTCCCGAGACGTCGCCGAGCACAAAGGTGAGGCGGTCCTTGGTGACATGGAAGTCGAAATAGTCGCCCCCGACCGCGCGGCAGGGCTCGGTGCCCGCGGCCACGTCATAGCCGTCGAGGACCGGCGAGGCCTTGGGCAGCATGCTTCGCTGGATCTCCGCGGCCACCCGCATGTCTTCCTCGAGACGGCGCTTCTCGAGGCTTTCCTCGAGGAGGCGCGCGTTCTCGATCTTGGCCGCGGCCACGCTCGCGAGCGCGGTGACGAGTTCGAGATCCTCTTCCGAGAACGTGTGGGTACGCTCGCGGGAGTCGAGGTAGACCACGCCGATCACCGATTCCTTGCCGCCGTCCGAGTGCCACAGCGGCGCGCACATGGCCGAGCGGATGCCGGTGGTGACGATGCTCTGCTCGGACTTGAGCACGGCGTCTTCGAGGACGTTCGGGAGGAGGATCGAGACCTGCTCCTTGAGCACGCGGCGTGAGATCGAGCGGCTCACTTTCAGAATGGGCTCGCCGCGGCGCGTTTTCGAGGCCTTGACCACCGGGAGCTGGGCGCCCGGGGGCCCTTCGAACAGGGCAATGGCTCCGCGCTCGGCGGCCACCGCCGCGAAGAGGATGTCGAGGATCTGATCGAAGGTCTCGGAAATGGGGCGATGCGCGAGAAGCGCCGCGGCGGCGCCCGAGAGAACGGTGAGGACGCGGTTCTTGCGGACGAGATCTTCGGCGCTGGCCGGCGCCTTCAGAACACCTTCCTGGAGGGTGCGCACGGAGAAGACGCGCGTTCCCACGGCCTGGATGTCGTCTTCCGTCTCCTCGTCGGCGAGGCTCCATTGAACCGTGACGGTGTGATCGCCGAGCTTGATCTGATCGCCCTTGCGCAGCGGGGTCGGGCCCTGGATACGCGAGCCGTTGACGAGCGTCCCGTTCTTGCTCCCAAGATCCGCGATCACAAGGCCGCCCCGGTCCATCAGGATCTCGGCGTGCATGCGCGAGAGCCATTGGTCGGGGATGAAGATGTCGGCATCGCGGGAACGGCCGAGCGTGGTGCGCTCGCGTTCGACCTTGATGCGACGCTCTCCTTCCGACGACTTGAGAAGAAGTTCGGGTGTGGCGGCCATGGGAAGCCGACATTCTATCGACTTAGGCGACGGCAAACGCTCGCGGCCCTAGAATCCGCGCGGCCGCTGAATGACCTCAACCGACTCGCGATCGAGACGAAGCGCGCTGACTGCGGCCGCGTTCCTCATGGCCACGTCGGCGATCGGCCCGGGTTTTCTCACCCAGACCGCGGTTTTCACCGAGATTCACGGCGCGGACATGGCTTTCGCGATTCTCGCCTCGGTGTTGATCGACATCGGCGTGCAGTGGAACGTCTGGCGCGTAATCGGCTTGACCGGGCTTTCCGGCCCGGCCATCGCAGCGGCGATCCACCCCTTCCTGGCCGGCCTGCTCCGGGCCCTTGTCGTCTTCGGAGGCTTCGTTTTCAACGTGGGCAATCTGGCCGGCTGCGCGCTGGGCCTCGCGATCTTCGGCGTGCCGCTCGGCGTGGGCGCGGCGATCTCGGGCCTGCTGGCAATGGTCCTGCTCGCCCGGCCGGGCGCCATGAAGCCGCTCGACATGTTCGTTCAGGTCCTGGGTTTCCTCATGCTGGCCCTCACCGCCGCGATCATGGTCATGTCCCGCCCCGACTATCTCCTCGCCGCTCAGCGCGCGTTTTTGCCGGTGGAGTTCCCGACCGGATCGATCCTGACCCTGGTGGGCGGCACGGTCGGGGGCTACATCACGTTCTCGGGCGCGCATCGTCTTCTGGCCTCGGGACTCAAAGGCGAGGAGGCGGTCCACGACTTCGACCAGGCCGCGATCCGCGGAATCCTCGTCACCGCGGCGATGCGCACGATCCTGTTCCTCGCGATTCTCGGTGTGCTGCAAACCGCCACCGGGCCCCTCGATCCGACCAATCCCGCGGGCGCCGCGTTTCGCCTCGGCGGCGGTGTGCTGGGCGAGAAGTTCTTCGGCATCGTGCTCTGGAGCGCCGCGATCACCTCGGTGGTCGGCTGCAGTTACACCTCGCTGTCGTTCGTGCCCGGCGCTGCGACCGGCGTCGCGCGAAACCTCGGTCTTGGCTTCTTCATCCTCGCCGCCCTCGGCGTGTTCCTCACCGTCGGCCGGCCGGCTCAGCTCCTCGTCTGGGCGGGAGGCCTCAACGGCCTCGTGCTGCCGTTGAGTCTTGGTGTGATCCTCGTCGCTTCACGCCGCGTAGCAATCGTGGGCGCGTACAAGCACCCCACGCACATGACCATCGCGGGCGGCCTCGCGTGGCTCGCGAGCGTCGCGATCGCGGTCTTCGGGGTTCAGGATCTGGTGAAGCGGTTGTAGCGAGTTGGTAGTGAGGCGGCGGGGTTGCTTCGTCGCGACACCAAACGGACTGGCTCCTCGCAACGACGGCGGGGTTCGTTTGACTGCCGCCGTCGGCTACTGGTCGCGGCTGCGGCGCTTCTTCGCCGCCATGTAGCCCGGACGAACGCGAACCGTGAGCTCCGGGCGGTTCGTGACGCGCACTTCGATCTTGCGGTAGGTGTTGTCGGCGGCGCGGGTGGGCGAGTAGGCCACCAGGTAGTTGTTCTTGAGGTCCTTCGCGATCGCCTCGAAGACCTTGATCAGCTCATTCACCTTGCTCGGAAAGAAGTACAGACCGCCCGTGTCCTCCGCGAGATTCTTGAGGAACCCCTTGGGCGTATCGAAACCCTGGATGCCCACCGCATAGATCGAGACCTCGAGGGACTTCGCGAGGGCGGTGACCTGGTTCTTCCCCGCTGAACTCGCGGTGTCGTCGCCATCGGAGAGAAGGATCAGCGCCTTGCGTCCGGGGCGAGTGCGGAGACGGTCGAGGCCGTAGTTCACGCCGTCGTAGAGCGCGGTGCCGCCCCACACCTGGATGCCGTTGATGAAGGAGTCGAGACGATCGATGTCATCCGTGAACTCCGAACTCGACTTCACGCTCTCGTTGAACTGCACCACGAGGGCCTGGTCGGTCGCTTCGAGTTTGCCCGTGAAGTAGGTCGCCGCTTCTTTCAGGAACGCGATGCTGTCCCGCATGCTGCCGGAGGTATCGAGCGTGAGCGCGATGGAAAGCGGAATCCGCTCCTCGCCCGTGCTGCTCGAGAGGTAGGTGATCTCCTGGCGAACGCCGTCCTCGAAGATCTGGATGTCTTCTTTCTTGAGGTCCGCGACGAAGCGGCCCGCCTTGTCGAAAATCATCACGGGAACGGAGACGATCTCGACCTCGGCGCCGATGATGATGGGCGGACGCTGCTGAGCGTCTTGCGGCTTCGCCGCGCCCGAGGACGATGCGGCCGCGAAAAGAGCGAGGCCGGCGAATGCGAGGACGCCCGCCGAACCGCTCACGCGGTCACCGCGGGAACGACGGGCGGCGAGGGCGGGGCCTGCGACTTCATCCGGTTGCGGAAGAAACGTCCGGTGACGAGGGCGAACAGGATGAAACCCGCGGCGACCACGAGCGGCGCGAGAATCGCGAGGGCGACGAGGCCGAACGCGATCACATCCTCGAGCACGGAGAGGATGGGGGCGGCTACACCGGCGGTAAGCGGCGACAACACGCCTCGAAGCGTGGTCTTGGCGGTGTGGGGCACGAGCGAAGCGGGCGCCCCCACCATCACGCCCAGGGCCAGGGCTACGATCGGATCATCCACCGTCCACATCACGGAAGCCGCAAGAACGATCCCCGCGATGGGCTTGAGAACGGTGGAAAGCGCATCGAGCGCGTGGTCGACCACCGGAATCTTGTCGGCGATCACCTCGATGATCGTCGCGAGGACGAACACGGTGAGGGCGGTGTTGGAGCCGATGAACTGGAAGGAATCGCCGAGAGGCAGGACGCCGAGGCGGACCGACAGGCCGAGGGCGAGGAGCGGCAGCCAGGCGCGCAGGCCCGCACAGGCGGCCAGAGCGATGCCGAGAGCGATCGACTGAAGCAGGTCAACGGACATCGCGGGAAGCTCGAGCTGCGAGAGCCGGACGGACCAGTCGGTGTTCCGGAGCGTGTCAGCGAAAGAAGCCAGCCCCGATTGGAGCGACGAGAAGAAGTCGGACATGACCTTCGAACACTAGGGACGAGGGTCTGATCGTGTCAAGCGGGGCGGGTAGTGGGGGGACGGGGTTGCTTCGTGGCGTTACCAACGGAATGGCTCCTCGCAATGACGCGAGGTACAACAGGCCGATAGTTGGGCCTGAGGATGGAGCGGGGCCGGCATCCGAACTCGAGAGGGTCGCGGATGCCTGAGTGCGAAGGCCAAGGCACCGTTCCCCGAGCGCAGTGGGCCGCGAGGCTCCTTTTA
>CAZBTT010000021.1:0-20005 GCA_964494295.1 uncultured Acidobacteriota bacterium | reverse complement strand
AGGCAGGCCCCCTTCGCGGGCGTCGAGATTTTTTACAAAATGTAGGCTGTGACACCGTTTGGGTGACAGCTTGCATAAGATGGATCCAGAGGCGCCCCAGCGGCTCCGGGAGTGATCCATGCTCGCCTTTCTCAGCACCATGATGTTCGCCTTCCTGGCGCTCTTTCCCATCCTCAATCCACCCGCCATGGCTCCGGTGTTCCTGCAGCTCACGGCGGGGGTGAAGGATTCCCAGCGGAACCATCTTCGGCGTAACGCTTTGCGAGGTGACACCGTGCGCGGTTGCGGTCGGAAGGTAGCCGACGTCGTCGACTTCCGCCTTGAGGCGATACAGCCCACCACCGAGCGACGTGGCGGTGAAGTCGGCGATCGCGACCTTGGGGAAGAGCGAGCCGAGGTACACCGCGAATGCCGCATGCGACTTGCCGAGCGCTTCGATCTCCGACGATTCAGGGTTCGATACCGCGTACGGTTTGAAGCCGCCGATCTCGACGGCGCCGAGCGTGGGGTGCGCGAAAGGGGTCCAACTGATGAAGCCGTTAGCGAGGGCCTTCGCGATGCGCGCGTCGAATACGGCGGTCCCAGCGGGCTCCTCGGCGCCCGCCGGGGGCGCACCAGCGGCTCCGCCTGGTCCGCCTCCACGACCACCGCCGGGCCGCGCACCTGCCGGGGGCGCCCCGGCTGGGGGCGCAGACCCCGGGGCGGCGGGCGCCGCTGCGGTCGCAAGACCCCAGCCAGGCGTCGAGAAAGACGGCACGCCGAACTGGTAATAACCCCACTCAAAGAAGGCGCCGGCGGGCGCGCGGGTCGCAGGAGCATTCCTGACTCCGGTCAGCGAGCGGTATTTCTCGCTGACGGTTCGGAAGTACTCGACATCCTGACTCGCGATCGTGGTCGCCGGCGGACGCGGCGCCGGCTGACCGGGCGGCCTCGCCTGGGGTGGAGCTGGCGGACCTCCCTGGCCGAAACCTCCCCCTCCGCCTCCGAAGAAGAACTGCCCTCCCCCTTCGAGTCCCGTAAACGTCCCAAGCTTGCGCGCCTCCGCGAAACTTTGGTCCGCGAAGGCCAGCAGGTCCAGGGTCTGAGCGGAAGCCAGCGCCCCGGCGGTGGTGGGGGCGGTGATCAGGTTGTCGCTCGCCCCGTAGGTCAGGATCATCGCGACATTCTTCTTCTTGAGGATGTAGTCCATCACCGCGCGCGTCTCCGGCTCGCTCACCATGTGCGGACCCGCGTCGGGCGTGTAGTAGGGATAACGATGCTGAAAGTTGCGGTTCAGATCGACGCCCCCCGGACCGTCTTCGTTGATGAAGCCATCGCCGTCGTTATCGATGCCCTCCCAGTGAACGCTCCATCCTCCCGCTTCCCCTTTCGCGGCGTCGGCGCGGCGCAGGAGCCGCGCGTCATCCGGATGAACCATGTAGGGGCCCTTCGGATCCTTCACGCGCATCACGCTGATGAAACCGTCGCCGTTGAGATCGTCCGGGCCGTCCTCGTCGACCCGTCCGTCGTTGTCCTCATCGAACTTGCGCGCGTTCGTCCGTCGGAACGACTTCACCTTTCCGAACATCGCCTCGGCGCCGTCTGGATTGACGCGCGGAATGATGTAGACCGCGTGCTCGTCCAGCAGCTTCTTGACCGCCGGGTCCGCGGCGTATGACGAGGCGAGGTGCCGGGCGAGGAAGAGGGCCAGCTCGCTGCCGATGAGCTGGTCTCCTTCGAAGTTAGCGGCGACGAGAAGCGCCGGCCGCGCATCGGTCTTGCTCCCGCTCGCAATCTCCACCGCCCACACCGTGCGTCCTTCGTGGCTCTTGCCGAGATCCACGAGCTTCACGAGGCTGCCGTTTGACTGGGCGAGGGCCCGCAGCGAGGCGGTCAGCTCGTCATACGTCCGATAGCGCGGGGCGTCCGGGGTCGCGGTTTGAGCGAGCGCCGGAGCGGCGGGAAAGGCGCCCAGAGCGAGCAGAAGCGCGATCTTTCGGGGCAGGGAGAATACATGCCTGTTCAACGTGGAAGCCTCCTGAAGACGGGACGCAGACAGTACCAGATGTGCGGGTGAATAGACTGCACGGCATGAACGCCCTCGATATCCTCGGGACGCAGCACCTCGGCCTCTTCATCGTCTCCGGCCTGCTGCTTAACATGACCCCGGGCCAGGACACGGTTTATATCCTCGGCCGAACCCTGTCTTCGGGGCGATCCGCGGGTGTGATCTCGGTGCTCGGGATCTCGGCGGGCTGCCTTGTCCACACAGTGCTCGCGGCGCTCGGGCTGTCGGCGATCCTTGCCGCATCGGCCACCGCGTTTCTGGTCGTGAAGTACGCGGGAGCCGCGTACCTGATCTGGCTTGGCGCCCGAATGATCGCGGAGGTACGCGAGCCTTCGGCGGCCCTCCGATCGTTCGAGCCGGAAGGGCCGTGGGCCATCTTCCGCGCCGGGCTGCTGACCAACGTGCTGAACCCGAAGGTCGCACTCTTCTTCATGGCCTTCCTGCCCCAGTTCGTGTCGCCGCAGGCGGACTCGCGTGTGCTGACGCTGCTCTTCCTCGGCGCCGTGTTCGTGGTGAACGGAACGTTGTGGTGCCTTGCTCTCGTGTGGGGAGCTTCCGCACTGAGCGAGCGCCTTCACACGCGACCCGCCTCGGGAATCTGGCTCAAACGGCTGGCCGGAGCCGTCTTCATCGGTCTGGGGGTTCGGCTGGCGGTCAGCCGATAGGACGTCATGACGGAATCACCGCACACGCTGGCCGCGCTCCTCGAGCAGGCGTACTTCGGCGAGCCCGACCGGGGCGATGGTATCGGCTGGCACGGGCCGTCGGTTCAGCGCATCGTCGAGGACATCGGTTTCGAGACGGCATCGCTCCGACCCGAGGCCGGCCACACGATCTGGGCTCTGGTCCTGCACATCGCGGTCTGGGACGAGATCTGCGCACGGCGGCTCGCCGGTGAGGTCATCGCGATCACCACGGGCGACCCGGGCGACTGGCCGGATGTGGGTGAACGCACGGAAGCGGCGTGGCGCACCGCGCGCGATCGCCTCCATGCCGCCCAGATCGGGCTGATCGAGATCGTGAAGAGGCTGGAACCGGAGGCGCTCCTCGAGAAAACCGCGGGATGCGGCTGGACCAACCACACGATGATCCACGGCACGCTGCACCACGACCTCTACCACGCGGGACAGATCGCGATGCTGCGTCGTCAGCTCACTCGGTCGTGACGTCCTCGAGCTCGATCCACACCGGAGCGTGATCGCTCGCGTGCTCGCGGCCCCGCACGTCGCGGTCGACGCCCGAAGCGGTCAGTCGTTTGGCCAGAGCCGGGCTCAGCAGGAAGTGATCGATGCGGAGGCCGGCGTCGCGCGCGAAGGCGTTCCGAAAGTACTTCCAGAAGGTGTAGACGCGCTCCCCCGGATGAAGCGCCCGCACCGCGTCTGTCCAGCCCTGCGCGACCAGAAGGCGATACGCCTCGCGCACCTCCGGTCGAAACAGGGCGTTGTCGAGCCACTTTTCGGGTGAATAGACGTCGAGGTCGGTCGGCATGACGTTGTAGTCGCCCACCAGCGCCACCGGCGCTCCCGTCCCGAGCAGGGCGCGCGCGTGAACGGCGAGCCGCTCGAACCATCGCAGCTTGTAGTCGAACTTTGGGCCGGGCCACGGATTGCCATTCGGCACATAGAGGCATCCGACGAGGACCCCGTTGACGGCGGCTTCGATGTAGCGGCTCTGGGTGTCCGAGGGGTCGCCGGGCAGTCCGCGCCGGGTCTCGATGGGCGCAGCGCCCCGAGCGAGGATCGCGACGCCGTTCCAGCTTCTTTCCCCGTGCCAGATGGCGCCGTATCCGAGATCTCGAATAGCCGCGATCGGGAAATCGGCGTCGGTCGCCTTCAATTCCTGGAGACACGCTATGTCCGGCTTCGTCTCCTCAAGCCAGGCGCGGAGATTCGAAAAGCGCCCGTTGGTCCCGTTGACGTTGAAAGTCGCGATCCGCACGAAGGCAGATCCTACGGCGAGACCTTCAGAAAAGGCCGTGCTTCTTGTACCAGTCCCGCACCCTCACAAACATGCCCTCGTTTTGAGACACGTCGGAATGGCTCCCGCCCGGGTAAACGTGCAGCTCGTGGGGAACACCCCCATCCTGGAGAATCCTCGCGAGGCGCTGATCCAAGGCGAGCGCCACCACGACATCCGCGTCGCCGTGATGCATCTGGTAGGGCGCCCTGATTCCCGTTACCTGGGCTTCCACGGGCGCGGGCGCGTCCACGCTGGTCCCTCCTTCGCGAACGCCACCCGCGGTGTGAGACGCGACCCGGAACTCCGAGGGATACGCGCCAAGCAGGGCGGCGGTGACGAAGGCGCCCATGCTGTGTCCATGGGCGGCCACTCGGCCCAGGTCGACGTATCCGAGCCTCCTCAAAATCTCCAGGGTCGCGCGCGCGCGCAGCAGGTTGGCCTGCGAGGCGCCCGGCTCGCTCGCCGTGCCGGGCTCACCGATGGGCGTGCCCCCGGCGTGAGTGTAGTTGGCGCCGATGCAGACAAGACCCCACTGCACCATCTCCCGGCCCACCGCGCGCGCGTAGTTCGCGGCGCTGCCGGAATAGCCGTGAGAGATGACCACCGCTCCGAAAGGACCCGCGCCGCGCGGCTTCAACAGAACGCCCTGAAGGTCGAAACGAACACCCTCGAGGGTGCCCCGGAATGTCCAGGTCGCCCCTTGGGCCGACTCCGGGTCGCCTTGCAGGCTGAAGTCGGCCGGACCTGCGGCCACCGAAACCGGCACGATCGAGGGCGCAGTCGGCGACGCCTGCGACGACGGTGTCGACGGGCCGCTGCACGCCATCGCGGCCAGGGCGACCAGGACGGCGAGCACCCGTGGAAAGCGGATGCTCAAGGCCGCGGGCGCGCGGAGGCCTCCCGCCGAACGAGCGCACGCGCATGATCGAGGTGTAGGACGCCGAGGCATTCGGTGTTCGTCTCCAGGGGAAAACGATCGTTACCGGTATAGACCACGAAGAACCGCTCCAAGGTTGAGGTCGGATACGGCAATTCTCATGGAGTCCGCCCAGAACCGCCCGGGACCCTTTCAGGGCCTACGGCTGGCTGGTGCCCGCTCTCCCGTAGCGGTCTTCGAGCCGCACCACGTCGTCGAGTTCGGGCGTCGACACCTCGACGATGTCGACATCCGTCACGCCGGTCATGCGATGGACGGTGTGCGGCGTGATGTGGAACGCGTCGCCCGCCTTCATCTCGGTCTTCTTGAGGTTGGCGGGATCGTCTTTCGAACCGGTCTCGAAAAGCAGGGTGCCGGACTGGACCATGATGGTCTCGTCCTTCACGTTGTGATACTGGAGCGAGAGGCTCTCGCCCGCTTTGATGTGGAGGAGTTTCCCGACATAGCGGTCGGTCCGGGCCCACCAGATTTCGTAGCCCCAGGGTTTTTCGACACGCTTGGCGTTCTCGGTCACAAGGTCACCCTCTCATTCCATTCTCTTCGTCGGCCCGATTATCGCGCCAGGATCCGGTTCGGCTCGATTCATCGCGCGCCGCGCGCGTCGGCCAGGGCCCTCGCGAAAGACTCCGCGGAAAGCGAGTCGGACCTGCCGGCGTGGTGGATCGCCTTCTCCACATCCTTGACGCTCGCCGTCGTGAGGACGTAGCGGATCTGGCGGATCGAGCTTGGGGCCATCGAGAGTTCCCGATAGCCGAGGCCCACGAGGAGAAGCGCGCCCTCGCGGCTCGCCGCCATCTCGCCGCAGACGGACAGCGGAGCCTTCGCGTCGCGCGCCGCGAGCACGATGTCGCCGAGGAGCCTGACCACGCCGGGATGGAATGGCGCGTACAGGTGGCCCACCCGCGGGTCCGCGCGATCGACCGCGAGCGTGTATTGAATGAGGTCGTTGGTGCCCACACAGAGGTAGTCGAAGCGACGCCCGAGGGACCCCGCGACCAGAGCCGCCGAGGGAATCTCGATCATCGCGCCAAGCGGCGGCCGGCGGAACGGGCGACCGGCCAGATGGAGCTCGCCTTCGAGCTCTTCGACCAGGGTCAGGATCTCGTGAGCCTCGGAAGCCCCGCCCACGAACGGGAAGAGGATGCGGATCGCCACCTCGTCGGCCGCGCGGAGCAGCGCGCGGATCTGCGACCGGAAATATTCGCTGCCTCGCGACAGCAGCCGGAACGCGCGCAGGCCGAGGGCGGGGTTCGGGCTCGAGGGGCTGGCCGGAGAGAGGTCCTCGGGGCCAAGATCGAACGTGCGGACGGTGAGCGGATGCGGGGCCACCGCGAGGGCGAGGCGCCGGTAGATCTCGAGCTGCGCGTCTTCGCTCGGCGCGCGCCCGTGGCGAGAGAGCAGGTACTCGGAACGGAAGAGACCGATGCCCATCGCCCCCGACTCGAGCACCGCGGCGATGTCGGAGGGAAACTCGATATTGGCGCGCAGGATGATCTCGGCGCCGTCCTCGGTATGGACCGGGCCGTCGGGCAGTTCCGCCCGGCGCGCCTCGGGGAGAGGTTCGATCCGTGTCGAAGGCGGCGGGCTCGTGTCGATGAAACCCGCATCGCCGTCCACCAGGACCACCGCTTCGCTCGCGACGTGGGCGGTCGCGGTACGAACCCCGAGCACACAGGGAATCAGACGGGACTTCGCGAGGATCGCCATGTGGTGGGTGGGCGAACCGTGGTCGGCGACCAGCGCCCCCACCCGCGACCAGTCGATCTCCGCGGCTTCCGAAGGCTTGAGGTCCTCGCAGACGAGAACGACCTTCTCGCCTCCAGGCAGAACCAGGTCGCCCTTCGTGCCGCCGAGCAGAGAGAGGACGCGGTCGAGGACATCGTCGAGGTCGTGGGACCTCTCCGAGATCACCGCGGACGCGCGTGCGAACAGCCGGCGCAGTTCGTCGCAGACGATCGAGAGGGCCCATTCCGCGCCGATGAGCCGCTCTTCGATGAGGGTCAGGCTGCGGCCGGCGAAAAGAGGGTCCTGCAGCATCAGGATCTGGGCGTCGAAGAGGTAGGCGTGCGCCTCTCCGGCCTCGTGGGAGAGCCGCGCTCGCAAATCCGCCAGTTCGCCCTGAGCGGCGCGGAAGGCAGTCTGAAGGCGATCGCGTTCCCGCGCGGCCGCTGACTTTTCGAGGTGGCGGAAGGGGACCTGCCGCTCGGCGCGCCGAAACACGAAAGCGCGCCCGAGGACCCGCCCGGGCGCGATCGCGAAGCCGGAGAGTTTCACGTTTTCGCGGCCTCGCCGAAACCGGAGGAGACGAGGGCGGCCAGGGCCTTGATCGCTTCCTTCTCGTCACGGCCCTCCGCCCGCACCTGAATCGACGCGCCGCAGGGTGCGGCGAGGAGCAGAAGGCCCAGGATCGACTTGCCGTCCATCTCCTTGTCCTTGAAGACCACCGTGACCTGGGATTCGAAGCGTGATGCCTCGGCCACGAACCGGGCCGCCGCGCGCGCATGAAACCCAAGCGGATTGACGACGCGCACGGTTTTCCGCTTCACGATTTGGGCGGCCCCAGCAAATCCCCCGCTACCTGCACGCTCTCGCGACCCTGGGCGCAGACAATCCGGGCCACCTCGGCGAGCGGCTTGGTGCGAATCTGGCAGGCCTTGATGAGCATGGGCAGGTTCACGCCGGTCACCACCTCCACGCCGTCGCCCGCGAAGGGCAGGACGAGGTTGGTGGGCGTGCCGCCGAACATGTCGGTGAGGACGAGGACGTTCTTCCTCCCGCACTGGGCGAGCGCCTTGCCGATAGCGCCCTTGGCCACATCGACATCGACCTCCCAGTCGATCGAGAGGGCTATCACGCGTTCCTGCTCGCCCACGATCATCTTGAGCGCGTTCACCAGTTCGCGGGCCACGTCCCCGTGGGTGACGACGAGAATGCCGATCATTTCTGTCTCAGGTCCCGATGTCGCAGGCGGACCGTCACACCCTCGATCTGGTCGAGCTGGTGGGCCAGTTCGCGCGCGATCATGACCGAGCGATGGCGGCCTCCGGTGCAGCCGATGCCCACGGTGAGATAAGCCTTGCCCTCGGCCACGTATCTCGGCACCACGAAGCTCAGGAAGTCGTTGAGTTTCTGCTGGAACTCCACGGTCCCCGGCGCGCGCTTGAGGAAGCGAACGATGCGCGGGTCGAGGCCGGTGAGCCTTCGAAGCTTGGGATCGAAATGCGGGTTCCTCAGGAACCGCACATCGAAGAGAAGATCGGCTTCCGTGGGTGGGCCGAACTTGAAACCGAAGGACAACACGGTGAGCACGAGGCCCCGGCCCTCCTGTCCCGACCCGAAGTGCTCCTGGATGTATCCCTTGAGTTCGTGAACGCTGAGATTCGAGGTGTCGACCACGAAGTCGGCGAGCCGCCGGACGGACGCGAGGGCCTGTTTCTCCTCGCGCAGACCATCGCGCACCGGCTGGTTCGTCGCGAGCGGGTGGGCGCGTCGCGTTTCGGAAAAACGCCGGATCAGCGTGGCGTCCGAGGCCTCCAGAAAAACCAGGGTCACTTTCATCGGCTGCCCGCGGAGTTTCGCGAGGGCCTGGCCGAACGTGGCCACGAAGTTCGGCTCGCGCATGTCGACGACGAGGGCGGCCCTCGGGGTGCCGGAGGATTCGAGAAAGGTGACGAAGCCGGGCAGAAGCTGGATCGGAAGGTTGTCGACACAGAAATAGCCGAGGTCTTCAAGCGCGTTCGCGGCGTGAGACTTCCCCGAACCGGAGAGACCCGAGATGATGACGATCTCGGGCTGCTTCTTCGACGAGCGATCGATCGTCTTCACCGCTTGTGCTCCCGAGGCGGCCCGGCCTGCGCCTCGACCCGGCTCAACAGGGTCGCGGTGGCGTCGTGCCCACGCGCCCGCAGCAGGAGGTTCTTGGCCGCGAGTTCGACGAGCAGCGCGACGTTACGGCCCGGAGCCACGGGCAGGCGAAGCAGCGGCACCTCGAGGTCGAGGATGGCCTCGGTCTCGCGATTCAGGCCGAGGCGGTCGTAGGCTTTGCGCGGGTTCCATTTCTCGAGGCGCACCACGAGGTCGATGGTCTGCTCCGGGCTCACCGCGGAGACGCCGTACAGATCCTGGATGTTGAGAATCCCGAGACCCCGGATCTCCA
Organism: uncultured Acidobacteriota bacterium; assembly: GCA_964494295.1. Classification (GTDB taxonomy): domain Bacteria; phylum Acidobacteriota; class Vicinamibacteria; order Fen-336; family JAGNNV01; genus JAGNNV01. Next base: position 10,906 of record CAZBTT010000021.1, on the reverse strand, counting down.
TGTGGTCCCGCGTGGGCCGGGGGGAGGCGCCAAGCAGCCCCTGACTCGTGGCCTTGATATCGACGGCGTCGTCCGAGATGAGGCGATGTCCGCGGTCGACGAGTTCGAGGCCGCACTCCGACTTCCCGATGCCACTGTCGCCCCGGATGAAGACGCCCACGCCGAGGACGTCGATGAGGACGCCGTGAAGCCGCGCGGTGCGAGCGAGCCGGTCCTCGAGGAATTCGGTGAGACGTTTGATGAAAGGCGTCGAATCGAGGGTGGTCGCCAGAACAGGGATGCCGCGGGCTTCCGCTTCCTGCTGGAGTTCGGGGGGAACCTCGAGGCCCCGGGTCACGACCACGCAGCACAGCTCCCTCGACATCAGACGATGGAGGACGAGGGCGCGCTGCCTCACCGAGAGCGTTCGCAGATACGAAGACTCGCTTCCCCCGAGGATCTGGACGCGCCCTGCGCTCAGATACCGGGTGAAGCCGGTGAGTGCGAGTCCCGGCCGTTGAACCCGCGACCGGTCGATGTAGTTCTTGAGCCCCGCCTTCCCGCCCAGCAGGCGGAGGCCCATCGGGGCCGCTTCTTCGCTCAACAGGGCGTCAACGTGAACCCGCGGAGGCGAAGCCTTTCTCACCGCGGCCGGCCCTTGCGTTCGGAGGAGGAGGGAATCCGCATCTCCTCACGATATTTCGCAACCGTGCGCCGCGCGATGGTCGTGCCCTGGTACGACAGGACCTGACCGATCTGCGCGTCGGAGAGAGGTTTGCCCGGGGTCTCGGCGTCGATCATCTGGCGGATCTTCTCCTTGATCGCGACCGAACTCACGGATTCGCCCGAATCCCCCTTGAGACCGGAGTGGAAGAAGAACTTCAAAGGGAGCACGCCCTGGGGCGTGTGCGCGTGTTTGTTCTGGACGATGCGGGATACCGTCGACTCGTGCATCGAGATGTCGTCCGCCACATCGCGGAGGACCATCGGCCGCAGGGCGGATATGCCCGACTCGAAGAAGGCTTCCTGGCGCTTGAGAATGGAATCGGCGACCTTGTAGAGGGTGCGCTGCCTCTGGTCGACGCTCTTGATCAGGAACAGGGCGCTCCGCATCTTGTCCCGGACGTAGGTCTTCGCTTCGTCGTCGGCGGGGGAATTCGCATTCAGGAACTGCCGGTAGCTCGAGGAAATGCGGAGCTTGGGGAGGGAGTCGTCGTTGAGCTCCACGACCCAGGCTCCATCCTTCTTGTAGATCATCACGTCGGGCACGACGTACGAGGGCGGCTTCGCGGAGAGGGTGCTGCCGGGCCGGGGATCGAGGCTCTCGATGAGGTCGAGCCAGTCGAGGACTTCGACCTCGGGCTTCTGGAGCACGCGCACGAGGCCCGACACGTCCCGCATTTCAAGCATGCGCATGTGCGACTCGACGATGGTCACCGCGGGCGTGTCGCCAAAGCCGAAGAAGCGCAGCTGAATCAACAGGCACTCGCGAAGGTCGCGGGCGCCCACCCCCGCCGGATCGAAGGTCTGCACGAGGCGAAGCGCCTTCTCGGCGGCCGCTCGATTCGCCTCGGGGTCCAGGCCCATCGCCGCGCAAACCTCGTCGAGGGTCGTGGGCACGATCTTTCCGCAGGCGCTGTGATCGTTCTGTTCGCAGGCGGGGTCGTGGGTGCGCAGGTAACCGTCATCGTCGAGGTTCTGGATTATTCCCTCGCCGATGTCGCGCACGAGGCCCGGAGGAATGTCATGGCGCAGCTGTGCGAGAAGGTGGTCGCGCAGGTCGATTGTGGTGGAAAGGCGGTTCTCGATGGAGTATTCGGAATCCGGGTCGCTCTGGGCCATGTCCCGGACGCCGATGTCGTCGACGACGTTCTCGAACAGTTTGACGATGTCCGAGTCCTGGAGCCCGGTCTGTTCGGCCGCGGCCAGGGGATCGGCGAGGGGCTCAAGGTTCGTTTCCGCGGGCGGCCCATCGAGCGACACTTCGGCAGCATCGGCGATCGGGCCGAGAGCGGCATCGGCGTCGAACTCCGCCTCCGCACCTGCCGATCCATCGCTCCCTTCGCTGTCCGTCTCGGGGGTGGGTCCGGTCATCTCGTCTTCCGGAATCTCCTCGAGCATCGGGTTCTCGCACATCTCCTGATTGATGACATCGGCGAGTTCGAGAGTCGTGAGGGGCAAAAGCTTGATCGCCTGCTGCATCGCCGGCGTCAGCACGAGACGCTGCGACATCTTCGGCGAAAGAGACAGGCGCTGCTGGAGAGCCATGGTCTAGGCCTGCGCCTCTGGCAACATCAGATCGAAGTCGTCGCCGAGGTAGACGCGCCGCACTTCGGCATCCGTGGCAAGGGCGCGGGGCGTGCCGGTGCGGAACACCTCGCCCTCGCGGATGATGTAGGCGCGGTCGGTGATCCGGAGCGTCTCGCGGACATTGTGGTCGGTGATGAGTATGCCGAGTCCGCGCTTCTTGAGGTACGCGATGATCCTCTGGATGTCCCCGACCGCGATGGGGTCGATGCCCGCGAAAGGCTCGTCGAGAAGGATGAACAGGGGTGAGGCGGCAAGGGCACGGCAGATCTCGAGCCGCCGGCGTTCCCCGCCCGAAAGAGTGTCCGCCCTTTGCTGGGCGAGGCCCGCGATGCCGAGTTCGTGCAGCAACTCGGCGGCGCGCGTTTTCTGTTCCCGCAGGGAGTACCCGAGGGTCTCCAGAACCGCGAGCACGTTCTCCTCGGTGGTGAGCTTGCGGAAGACGCTGCTTTCCTGGGGCAGATAGCCGATGCCGGCGCGCGCCCGCAGGTACATGGGCAGGCTCGTGATGTCATCGCGCCCGAGGAACACGGAACCCGAACGGGGTTTGGTGAGGCCGACCACCATGTAGAACGTCGTGGTCTTCCCCGCTCCGTTTGGACCTGGGAGCCCGACTACTTCGCCGGTCGAGATTTCGATGTCGACATTCCGGACGACCACGCGCGAGCCGTAGGCCTTGGTGAGCCCGTCTCCGCGAAGCACGATGCTCGGAGCGTTCACTGTTTGATCTTTCTCTGAAGCACGGTTTCGGTGCGCCCTTCTTCTCCCACGACTTCCACCTGATCCCCCGACGTGAAGAATGTCACGGACTTCCCCTGGACGCTTTTGCCCTGGGACGCGAGTCTGACCGGTGTCCCGGTCATCACGACCCGCCCGGTCGCGGGAGTGTAAAGAAGATGCGTTCCATCGGCGGTCCGGTCGAGGGACTTGATGTTCACCGCCCCGCCCATCGCCTCGAGGGAATCGACGGTGAAACCGCCCGCGGGGCCCAGGCTCAAGAGGATTTCGGGGGCCCTGGTTTCAAAACTCTTCTGCTTCACCGCGGCCGCGCCGCTGAACGTGAATCTCCGCTCCACGGGCGCGTAGACCATGCGAATGGCCCGGGCATCGATCCCGTCCGCTTCTGCCCCGCCCGCCACCAGGATCTCGACATCGGTGTCCGCGGTGATCCTCGGGCCTTTGCCGGTATCCACCGTCTCGATGTTGAGAGCGCGCATCTCGTCCTCACCGGCCCTGAACACGACGCGGTCGAGATACTGTGTGGTTTTCTTGGGCGCGTCGTAGAGGACTTGTCGGCTGGTCGCGAAAAGGTCGGCGCCCGCTGAACCAAAAGGCGCTCCGGGCAGACCGCCTTTCTGGGTGTGACGCACTCCGCCCCAGGCCCGGAACGAGCCGGTCTTCGTGTCCATGTCGATGGACGATGCGAGGAGGGAGATCTTGTCCTGGGTGTCTTCGAAGGACGCGGACCCTGTAACCACCATGCGGTTCGTCTTCTCGGAGAACTCGGCCTTATCACCGCGGCCCCGCTGGTTCCTCCGTTCGAACAGCACCTTCTCGACGAACGAGATTCTTTCGGCCTCTCCCGTGACGGGGTCGAGGGTTGCCACGAAGTCGGTGGAGGAGATCGACCTCGACTCGCCGGACCGCGGGTTCGAGGGCACGAACCGCACGCTCGTTCCGCTGTTGCCGAGGTACTCGCGGAGTTTTCCGTTCGTGTCGAACTTGAAGATGAGCGCATCGCCGCGGATCTCACGACGTTCGGGCGGGTCGCCCGGCCCCGGCTCGACGATCATCACGGCCTCGGGACCCGCCGCTACTTCCTCCAGCTTCCGGCCCGCTCCAAACGTCATGTCGAGCCTGCGGCCGCGAATGGTCTTCCGGCCGTTCGCCCTCGGAAATGTGAAACCGAGCGGACCGGTATCCCCCGTGGCCACGAGTTCGAATCCATCGCGGAACACCGCCCGGTAGATCACCCGGTCCTCGCCGAAGAAGAGCTGAAGAGAGCCCGAGCGGGTCCGGTTGGCGCCTTGATCCACGCGGACGTTGCCGTCGAGGAAGAGGGCGTTCTGCTCCCGGGAAAGACAGGCGGAGTCCGCGCTGATGTCCGCCGGGGAGTCGTCCCGATCGCGCAGGCGGATCTTCACATCCTTGAAGAAGGTGATCGAGTCGCTGGCTCCTTCGTACAGCATCCCCCGCGCTTCCCCGGAAACGTCCTTGCGGCGCCAGGTGACCTTCTTCTCGCTCTGGGCGAGGCCGTCGTATCCGTCGTAGAAGAGTTCGTCGGTCTCGAGAACGAGGCCATCGTCCGTGGTCATGCGCACGTTCCCCTGGAAAACCGCCGAGGGGCGGCTCGCGACGTGCTGGGCATGATCGGCCAGAATCTCCACGGTAGCCGCCTTGCCCGCCGAGATGAAGGGAATCCGGGCCTTGACGGTGTCGAGAAACCTCCGTTCGGTTTCCCGGCCCGACGACCCGGCCGCCTGCAGTTCGATGCCCTTCTTTCCTGAGGCGCTAAAGGAGTCGAAGACCAGCGACTCCAGCTTGTCCGCCCGGGGATCCGTGGGCGCGTACCCCGAGCTCGGGAGGGCCGGCGAGCCCGAAGGACTCTGTCCCGCCGACGAGGGCGAGGCCGCTGCGGGGATCGGGCGGGGCTTCCGGAGTGATTGGAAAACCGCGCCTAGAACGCCCACAACGACCAGAAAAGCAAGGGCTCTCAGGATCCACATGGGATGGGACCGGAGCGCGCTCGCCCGACGCTTTTCCTGGAACGACTCTTGCATTCGACATTCGTTATAGACCGATCCATCGGTTCAGGGCAAGTTTTCCCTGGCGTCCGGACCTGATCCGAAGCGCCCCGTGTCTACCATTCAGAATCCGCGGGTCGTCTCTCTCCCACGCGCCGAAGGTTGGCTTCGGCTCGGTTGTGCCCCCTCCTGCGGCCAAATCGGCAACAACCATATGAAACAGGGAGAGAAAACATGCGTATCGAGTTCATAGACAAGGAAAACGGCCCCAAGAACCTCATCGGGGAGGCCGAGATCCTCTTCGAATCGGAAGACGGCCTGCTCGCGGGGCTGAAGCTCGTGGGCTTCAGCATCTGGCGGACCGAGAAGGGCGAAACGTCGGTCACCGTACCGTCGCGCACCTGGGGCGGACCGGGGGAGAAGAAGTTCTTCGACCTGCTCAGGAGCGGCGACGGCGGGGTCGAGGCGCTGCGCCGGCTGAAGACCGCCATCGGCGATCAACATCGCCTCCGCGACCGTAACGCCGCGTAGGGAGAGGGGTCGAGGCGGGGGTGGGGGCGGAGCGTCGCCCCTTATCCCCGCTTTCACCTTCCTTCCAGCTATCGCCTGCCGCGTGACACAATTCCGGGGCGATGATTCCTCTCTCATGCCTGCTGCTGGCCGCGGCGCTTCAGCCCTCACCCGCTCCGTCAAACCGGTCGGCGGGTTACGGTCTTTATCTGGAAGCCCTCTCGGCCCGGGAAGCTGGAAAAAGAGACGATGCGATCAGGCTTCTGCAACGGGCGGTCAAAGCCGACCCAGGAGCAGCCGACGCCCACGCCGAAATCGCCCGCATCCACATGGGCGAGGGAAAGTTCGAACTGGCGATCGCGGCGGCAAACCAGGCGCTCCGGGTTTCCCCCGATCGCGCCGATCTTCGAAGCCTCGCCGGGCAGGTTCACCAGTTCTACGGCCAATCCGGCGGCGGGGAAAACGAGCTCCGTCTCGCGGTGACCGAGTATGAGAGGGCGGCAACGCTCAGCCCCAATGATCCTGGCCCGCTGCGGGACCTGACCCGGCTCTACTCGGTGCTCCGGGATGCCACCGGCGCTCTCAAAACCTGGAAACGGCTGTCCGAGGTCGATCCCCAGAACGTCGACGCGTTCGTCCAGGTGGCTTCTCTCTCGCTCGCGGCCGGCGACATCAAGACCGCGGTCGAGGCGCTTCAGACCGCGGCGGCCGCCGACCCCCAGAACGCGCGCGTTCTTCAGATCCTCGGCGACGTGAAGCAGCAAAACGGCAAACCGGAAGAGGCGCTCGAGCACTACCGCGCGGCCGCGAAACTCGATCCCAAGGACCTCGTCACCCGTCTCAAGGTAGGCGAGATCCTGATCGACACGAAGCGAGCGGAAGAGGCGATCTCCCTGACCGACGAGATGCTCCGCGAGGACAAGAGCAACCGCTTCGCCCTCGACCTCCGGGCCCGCGCGTTCAAGGAACTGCGCCGCCTCGATGAGGCCCTCGCCATAGCCGAGAGCCTCTCCGCATCGGAACCCGGCGACCTCAAGGCGGCGTTTCTGGTCGTGACCCTGCTCGAGCAGAAGGGGTCGCTCGTGGCCGCGGAAGAGCGGCTCGGCGCGCTCCTGAGGCGTAATACCTCGGGCGAGGACGCCGATAGCATCGCGAGGAACAACCGGGTGTTCTGGGCGCATTCGGGCATGGTGCGGCAGCGCCTCGGGCGCTACAAGGAGGCGGCTGAGGCCTTCGGCGAGGCCGCGCGCTCGGGCAAGGAGAAGGACGCTTCTCTGGTGACCTACAGGATCGACGCTCTCGTCTCCGGCCGCGATTTCGAAACCGCGCTCAAGGAGGCCCGGGCGGCTCGGCTCGACCCGGCCTTTCGCGAAGCCAACTTAAAGAAAGACGAGAGCGACCTCTTCTATCTCGAGGCCTACGCGCTTCGCGGGACCGGTGACGAAAAAGGCGCCATGGCCCTGGTCGAGGGCCGTCTTGCTTCGGCCCCGGATGACGCGGAGAACACACTGTCGGCGGCCGAGTTCTATCAGCGCGGAAAAAACCTCGCGCGGGCGTCTGAGCTTTTCGCACGCGTGGCGAAGCAGGATCCCAAGAACATGAGGGCGCTCTTCGGTCTTGGGTCGACCCTCGAACGCCAGAAGAGGTTCGACGAGGCGGAGCAGGCGTTTCGCAAAGCCCTTGTCATCTCACCGGACTCCGCGATCACCCTCAACTACCTGGGCTATATGAACGCCGACCGCAACGTCGGGGTGAGCGAAGCGCTCGCGATGATCGAGAAGGCGCTCAAGGACGATCCCGAGAACGGCTCCTACCTGGACTCCCTTGCGTGGGCCCTTCACCGGCTCGGCCGAAACACCGAGGCGGAAGCCGCGATCCGAAAGGCTTACCAGACGCAGGAGACAAGCGCCGTGGTCATCGCCCACCTCGGCCTGATCCTCGCCGAAAACGGAAAGTCGGCGGAGGCCCTCAAGTACCTTCAACTCGCCCTCGAAACCGAGGACGAGGACGGCGAACTCGACCGCGCCCTCGTCGAGAAGAAGATCCAGACCCTGCAGCGGGCCGCCCAGAAAAAGCCTTGAGTTCGAGGGCTAGGGGCCTGATGCTGCTCGCAGCCCTCTGGGCTTCGGCATGCGCTGCCCGCGGGCACATCGCGACGCCCGCGGAAGTAGCCCTCCTCCGGGAAGCCCCCGGCCTTTCCGCCTCGGGTGAAATCACCTTGAAAGGACCGGGCGGCCGCTTCGGAACGAAGGTGGTCTTGGGTGTGGCAAGGCCCGACTCGCTCCGAATCGAGATCCCGGACGGGGGCGGACTTCGGTTTCTCCTGGTCTGCCGGAACGGGATGCTCCGGGCCGACCTCCCGAGGGAGGGAGTCGTGTACGAAGGACCGGCGAACCGTGCGGTCATGGACCAGCTCTTCGGAATCGATCTCGATCCCGAAGCCCTGGTGGGCGCGATCCTTGGCGCGTCTCCCGCCGGGTTCTCGGTCGCCTGGCGATTCGAAAGGGCGATGCCAACGCAGGTGACGATCGAAGGCGCGGACGCGACGCGACTCTCCCTCACGCTCGATGATCCCCAAATCGAAGCGCCGCAGGCCCGCGCTTTCGAATCGGGACCGGTCCGCGGAACCCGTGTCTCTCTCGATGAGATGTCGGACCGTCTGGGACTCCGCCGATGAGCGGACGGGCGTTCCGATCCTTTGCCAAGATCAACCTGGGCCTCGAGGTTCAAGGCCAGCTCCCAGGCGGCTATCACGAACTGAAGACGATCTTCGCCACGGTCAGTCTTCACGACGTCGTCGAGATCGAGGAGACCGCCCGGGGCATCTCGGTGCGTTCCGATCATCCCGGAGTGCCCGAGGACGAAACGAACATCGCCTGGCGGGCCGCGGCGCTGATGCAGAGAATCGCGGGCCGAGAACACGGGGTTCGGATCACGCTTCACAAACACATCGCTCCCGGAGGAGGTCTTGGAGGCGGGAGCAGCAACGCCGCGACCGTGCTTCGCGCACTCGACCGGATCTGGGAACTCGACCTGCCGAAGTCAAGGCTGGTGGAGGCCGCGAAAAGTCTGGGCGCCGACGTGCCCTACTTTCTGGTCGGGGGTCCAGCGCTCGGCCTTGGGCGAGGCGACCTCATCCAGCCCCTGGGACTCAGACTCCCGGACCAAGTGCTCCTCGTCCAGGGAAAAGGCGGAGTCTCGACCGCAGCCGTATTTAGACGTTTCGCCGAACGAGCCGGGAAGAACCCGCGGAGGAGGCGGTCCCGCATCGAGACGTTCGTCCAGGGGCTCGGTGGGGTTTCGATCCTGCGGAACGACCTCGAACCCGCGGCCACCGAAGTGAGTCCGGACCTGGGTCGGGTCGCGCGCGAGGTTCGGCGGGTCGGCCGGGCTACCGGGGCGACCACGGCGGCGATGTCGGGAAGCGGTTCCTCCTTCTTCCTCCTTTTCGAAGGGGCGGCGCAAAGGGTCGCGGCGGCCGGGCTTCTCGAAAAATCGGGGATCGAAACCCTCCCGTGCGCTTTCGTTTCGCGGCGCGCCTTCCGCGAAAGGTTTGAAATACCCCGGCCGCTCTCGAAGCGTCGGTGAGACTTCTTAGCTAAGCTTCGCCTTCCCTGGTCTCCATTGGGGCGTCGCCAAGTGGTAAGGCTCGGGACTTTGAATCCCGCATCCGAAGGTTCGAATCCTTCCGCCCCAGCCAAGAGCAGAGAGACCCCGCCCTTCCCTTCTGAAGATTTCAGGAAAGCAGAAAGTCGCCATGGTTCGACCTCCCCACGACATGAAGATCTTCACCGGGAGCGCCAACCGCAGCCTGGGCGAATCGGTGTCGCGTTACCTCAAGGTCCCGCTCGGCAAGACGCACCTCTCCCGATTCCTCGACGGCGAGGTCTGGTTCCAGATCGAGGAGAACGTGCGCGGCAAGGACGTGTTCGTGCTTCAGTCGACCTCGACTCCGGTCAACGAGCACCTCATGGAACTGCTCATCATGATCGACGCGTTCAAACGCGCGAGCGCCGCGCGCATCACCGCGGTCATTCCCTACTACGGCTACGCCCGACAGGACCGGAAAGACCGACCCCGCGTGCCCATCTCCGCCAAGCTCGTAGCGAATCTCATCTCGGTCGCCGGCTGCAACCGCGTGCTCACCATGGACCTGCACGCCTCCCAGATTCAGGGCTTCTTCGACGTCCCGGTGGATCACCTTTTCGCGGCCCCGGTCATCATCGACCATGTCGCGCAGATGGGCCTTCTCGATCTGTGCGTGGTGTCTCCCGATGCCGGGGGCGTCGAACGGGCGCGCGCCTACGCCAAGCGCCTTGGCGCCACCCTCGCGATCGTGGACAAACGGCGGGAAACCGCGAACGTGGCCGAGGTACACAACGTCATCGGCGACGTGTCGGGCAAGACCGTCCTGATCGTGGACGACCTCGTGGACACCGCGGGAACCCTGTGCAAAGTGGCGGAGGCTCTCGCCGAGGCGGGTGCTGGAAAGATCCTCGCCTCCGCCTCTCACGCGGTCCTCTCGGGCAACGCGGTCCGTAACATCAACGCCAGCCGGATCGCCCAACTGATCGTCACCGACTCCATCGAGGAGAGGCCGGAGCGAAAATCAGATAAGATTGTCGTTCTGCCCATCGGAGAGCTGATGGGCAAGGCCATCCAGAATATTCACGAAGAGGCGTCGATCACGAGCCTCTTCATTTGATGCCGCCCCGTAACCCCTTACCGAAAGCGGGTTTTCGGGAAAGCGTCGCTAAGAGTTGAAGACGAGAAGCCATGTCAGACATCGTTGTTGCTGCAGAAGCCCGCGAACAGCGCGGCAAGAATGAAGCCAAGCGCCTTCGTGCCCGGGGCCGCATCCCCGCCATCGTCTACGCGCCCGGCAAGGAAAACGTCGCGGTGAGCGTCTCGCCGCGAGAACTCGCCGTGGTCTTCAAGACCGGGGCCGCCGAGAACACGCTCGTCGACCTCGAACTCGACGGCAAGAAGCGCAAGGTGATCCTGAAGGACTATCAGGTCCATCCGGTGCGCCCCGAATTCCTGCACGCCGACTTCTACGAAGTGGCCCTCGACAAGGCGATCCACGTCAAGGTCCACATCGAACTCCAGGGCATTCCCATCGGCGTCAAGAGGGATGGCGGCCTGCTCGAGTTCGTGACCCGCGAGATCATGGTCTCCTGCCTGCCCCTCGACATCCCGAAGAAGTTCGTGGTGGACATTTCTCCCCTCGAAATCGGCGGTGAAGTCCGCGTCTCGGCCGTCCCGATGCCCGACAAGGTCAAGGTCCTGACCGACGGCGACCTGCTCCTGGCCCACGTGGTCACCAAACACGCCGAAGAGGCGGTTGCCGCCCCGGTCCAGGGTGC
>CAZBTT010000020.1:0-20084 GCA_964494295.1 uncultured Acidobacteriota bacterium | reverse complement strand
CACTTCCCCGCGCCGGTTCTCGCAGAAGTCGATGTGGATATCGGGAGGGCTGATGCGTTCTTCGTTCAGGAAACGCTCGAAGATGAGACCGTTCTCCATCGGATCGATGTCGGTGATCTTGAGCGAATAGGCGACGAGGCTTCCCGCAGCCGAACCACGGCCGGGGCCCACGGGAATGCCGCGGTCCTTCGAGAAGCGGATGAAGTCGCCGACGATCAGGAAGTAGGCCGAGAAGCCGACGCGATGGATGACGCCGATCTCGCGCGTGAGGCGCGCCTCGTAGTCGGCAAGCGCCACCTTGAGACGCCCCGACGTCGCAAGCGGCTCGAGCACCTTGAGCCGCTCGGCGAAGCCCTCGCGCGTCATCTTCTCGAAGTAGGACTCGGTGGTGTAGCCCGTGGGCACGTCGAACCGCGGGAACTTCGCGCTGGTGTCGAGCTTGAACTCCACCATGTCGGCGATCTTCACGGTGTTCGAGAGCGCTTCGGGCACATGGCCGAAGAGCGCTTCCATCTCGAGCGCCGACTTCACGTAGAACTCGTCGGTCTCGAAAGCGAAGCGGTTCGGATCCGCCAGCTTCTTGCCGGTGCCGATGCACAGAAGCACCGCGTGCGCCTCGTGGTCGTCCTTATGAAGGTAGTGCGCGTCGTTCGTGGCCACGAACGGCAGACCGGTCTTCTTCCCGATGCGCATCAGACCCTTGTTCACCTTGGTCTGTTCGGGAATGCGGTGATCCATCAGCTCCAGGAAGAACCGATCCTTCCCGAAGATGTCGCAAAACTCCATGACGGACTTGATGGCCCCCGCCTCGTCGTCCCGCATCAGAGACTGAGAGATCTCGCTCGCAAGACACCCGGAGAAACCGACCAGCCCCTTGCTGTGCTGAGCGAGGACTTCCTTGTCGATACGAGGCCGGTGATAGAACCCCTCGGTGTAGCCGATGGAAGAAAGCTTCGCGAGGTTGTGATATCCCTCGTTCGTGGTCGCGATCATCCCGAGATGGTTGTAGGCATTCGAAATGCCCCCGCCCGACTTCTCGAGACGAGACCCAAGCGCCACGTAGCTCTCGCAGCCAATGATGGGCTTGATCCCAGCCTTCTTGCACGCCGCCGCCCACCCCACGGCCCCAAACATCGCGCCGTGATCAGTGATGGCCATGGCCTTCATCCCCATGGAAGCCGCATGCTTAGCAAGCTCGTCTAAGTGGCAAGCCCCGTCAAGAAGCGAAAACTCGGTATGAAGATGAAGATGAACAAACTCAGGAGCGGCCATGGAGGGACGGGGAGTTTAGCCGGGCGCGAAGGTCGGCCGTCCGCCAACGTGGCTTGCGCTCCGTCCTGCCCCGCCGTCATTGCGAGGAGATAATCCGGCGGTACGGCGACGAAGCAATCCCGTAGGCGGAGCCCCAGTGTTGCGTACTGGCGGGGCCTGGCGGCCGGAAACTATCTAGGCGAGGCGTTGACGCTCGATAGGGGACGACCGACAAACTCCGCTGCCTGCTCCCAAGCATGAGCAATCTCACCACCCGGGTCCCGGTACCACGCTTCGCCGTATACGCGGCTTAGGTCCCAGTCCCACGTCACCTCATCTCCAACCTGATAGTCCGTGCGGCTGATAGGAAAGATCTGATAAGACTTCTTAGCAGTACCGTCGGCGCTCGTGTTCTCAAGGAGAAGGCCCCAAACGCCCGAGATCGGCTTCCGGCCTTCTTTGTCCGAATAGAGCGTCACTGCTGGGTCTATAACGATCTTCTTCTCCCTCATCAACGCACTTAGCGTCTTCTGGATGAGCTGGCCCGACACAATCGCTCGGTCAATCTCGGCTTCTGAAACATCAAATCCGTGGTTTACTTGCTCTCTGACCCGAGAGAAGCTCCGGACCGAGTCCCGGAAGCTGGCGGTCAGCGGCCAGGTCTCCGATATCGCGTCCACTCGTTCTGACAGCGGGGCAGTCGCCTTGACGCGATTGTGAAAGCCAGTGGCCGCCATGAACGTGCGCATGTCTCTCTCGATCACCGGCGAAAGGGCCAGGAGCTCAGCCTTCCGGCCACCGGGAGGCGTTGCCCCTTTCTTCCGTTCCGAACTTACGCCGGTGACGACAAGTAGGACGAGTGCTCCGAGAACCGCAAGGCGCGGCTCCGGTCCAAAGGTGGTCACACGCACCTTCGCCCCGGTCGCCGTCCGCCACTGAGTCCCACTAATCCGAACGTATCCTTCCGCAGCAATCCACACGATCACGAGACCGAGGAACAACGCTCCCCGCGTCGCACGGGTCAAGGACTGGGCATTGGCCACTCCATCAAGAAGGACACCAAGGCCCAGAATCCCGGCGAGCGCAAAAAGAATCGTACGGACTACTCGTTGTTCGGGCGAGTATTTAACCGTCATGCGCGCACCATGCTAGTCCGGTGTTTCGGCAGGAGCCGGCTCCCCGGCAACGACAACCGATCGGAGAAACTCGTCCAGCTCCTTGACAGTCATTCCCGGTTCCCAGGCGGTGCGAATATTCGCCTCTTCGATGTCAAGGAATCGGACGGCCTCAGACGGTGCCTCCATAGAAGCCGTCGAGAGCGCAGCCAAGCGAGTCGCCGCACGCAGACTGAGTGGCCAATACGCTGTGTTGTAGACAATGCGCGGAACCTTGCAAAAGGTCCTAAGTATGATGGTCGCGTCTGGAATGAGGCTGCCTAGTTGTGTCTTATCGACGATGGTCGTGAGCGGAACATCCTTGCCTAGGGCCGGAAATGTGACCCGGAATCCCATTTTCTCTGCAACGGAAGTCTCTGGGTCCGCGAGCTGAAACGATGCACCATTGCCCTCGACCAGGTGTGCGAGTGCAACGACGCGAACGCGCGCGTGAATCTCCGGCGTGGCTAGCTCTACCCGCTTTCCTAGCGTGACAAATACGGGAACAAGGTCTGCTGGCACCCTAAGGTGAATCTCGTGGACGCCGATCTCCCCCGGTATTCCGCCCGACGTCCACTCTTGGGCAAGGAGGTGAGGAATCGTTTGGGCAAGGTTTCCACTGGCATCCTGGAACATCAGATCCGACCGCGACGGCATGGACGCCACCGTGAAGTACGTGATTTCTTCAACGACGAGGCAGAGAAACACGATGGCTTGACGCGCCGTGATCGCCAGCTTGGCTTTCAGGCCATCGGGCGACAGACCCTTAAGAACAAGCGCCCGGATCGAGCTCTTACGCGCGCGCCTTAGTGCGCCACCCGTGAACCCTGAAGCCGAGACAAAGACGCCGCACTGACTCGGGAGGCCAACATCGTCGAGCTTGCCGACAAACGCGTCGATCTTCGGTGCACCGATCAAGCCTTTCTCGTTCTTGCACTCGATCGCAATCCTTATTGGATACCCGGCGACAGTCGTCTCCAGCAGCACATCGATCTCGCGAGCTTTGTTTGGGTCGTTCGCAGTTGGCAATCGCACGTTCCTTCGGACTGCAACTCCGGGCCAATCGTGAAGCCACGCCACCAGCTGCTCGACGACGTCACCCTTAGCCTTCATTGAGGCGAGATGCTGTCACTCTTGCCTGAATCCCACAAACATCTCAACAACCCCGGCAACCCGTTCGCTCAGACAAAGGCACAAGCCGCAACCTCCCAAGGTTCGAACGAAGACCGATGAGGGTTGGGGTGTCTCGCGTTGCCGGTGACGTTCGACAGCGCCCTGAGTGGTGTTCGCGTCCCTGCGAGAGTCGGCCCCAGAGAAACAGGGGCGACCTAGCTATTCCTCGATTGGCTTCATGGTGACAGGCCACCAGCTATTTGAGTGGTCGATGGTTATCAAGAACGACTTGGTTATAGAGGCTGTATCTTCCCCCTGAAGAATTAGCGCGCATTCGATGTGAAATGGCGACTCCTTCGATACTGTGAACTGAACTGGGTTCGAGTAGAGAAAGGTAATCTTGCTGAGTTCGTTAGCCCAGTAGTCATGCTGGCACACATCAATCAGCACGATCGGCTCCGAGGAATTGTGGACCGTGAAGCTACTGTAGTCGCCATGGGTGCGACGGAACTGCTGACCGACTTGAACACCTGGATTCAGGTTTCCTCTGCCCCGTGCCTGCTTTACGGTGACGTCTCGAATGGTAGTCAGGGAGTCACTCCTTATCCCAACGCGAAGGATCGTGTGGGCCTTCACTAGCAACCCTTCCTGTCCGGGGCTTTCAGAATACACACCGTGCTTCAGGCAGTCCTCCCATGCGTAGACAAATAGAAGCTTCTTACGAACCCGTTCTGCGAGTTCCTCGGCTACCGAATCTCTCTTGGCCTTCTCAAACCGATACTTCTCGAACGCACCCCAAAACATCGAGAGCAGTAGGACCGCCAGGAAGAATGTGGGCGCCCATTCCGTAGCCAAGGTATCCACCGACACCAGTCGGCCCCCAGGTAGCGGGACCATGTACCGCTCCACGGTCTTGAAGAATGGAGCCAAGAGCGTCGAGCCCCACGCGATCCACCGCGCGGCTCTATTGACCCCAGTATCCTGATCTTCTTCGGCCTTCCGAAACACGGCGAACGCAAAGCCAAGGAATTGATGAAGAGTCGCCACTGCTGATGGCTGTTTCTTGTCGGCATGCTCCAACGCGCTCACGATGGTGGAGACCCTATGCTTGCTGGAAGCCAGTGTCCAGTGGTCGTTCACGGGTTTGCCTCGCCGCCATACAACCGGAGTGGCTCCTCGCAATGACGGCGGGCTCCAGACAGCCCGCAGAGTCGGTGGATGACAACTCTAGAATCCGCGCCCGATGTGTGACCCGCAAGTCCTGCTCGCCTTTGTGGTGGCGTGCGCTGCTCTCATCCTGACTCCCGGGCCTTTCCAGGCGCTCGTTCTTTCTAGGACTCTCGAAGGGGGCGCGCCGTCGGGATGTTCACCGGGGTGGGCGTCAAATGCCGCAACGCTCGTGCACGCGGCAACAGCCGGGCATCTTCGAGTCCCCCGTCCGAGATCGGCCTCTTCAACCAGGCGTAGTAGCCGCTGACTGCGACAAAGAGCGATCGCGAAGCGGTGTTCTTCACCGCGCCCTCCTGGTCGACCTCAGGAGCGTTCATTACCCCGCCACTTTTTCCCAATGGATCTGAGCATGAGCGGGTACACGATCGCCAGGCGGAATGGCCGGATCAGCGCCATGTAGGCCCGGCCTGGAAGGCCGTTCGGCTTCACCAGCACTGCCATCTGCGCGTGATAGCCGCTGCCTGAGTCGTCACGAACCCACCCGATATGCATCACCGCGTGGACGGTCTGGTTGGACACTTCAGCCGCCCACTCATCGCGCGTCTGATACACGGTACTAAAGGCGGGGCGGGGACCTTCTTCGCAGTCAGCCGCCGCGATCAAGTCCGGGCCATGAGACGTGTCTTCACGAAGCTCTTGGGGCAATCGCTCCCGCAGCGAGCGCACGCGGGCGCCCACACCCGCCTCCTGCTTGTCCCAGCCGAAGATCTTGCCGAGTTTGAAGCGCAGTGCGAAGAGCGCGCGAACAATCAGGGGAGAGTCGCTCGCCTCCCGCCGGGCGCTGAATTGCTTCACCAATCGCGCGAAATCGTCGGGGCCGCCAGGCGTGGGCAGCGCCCAGACATCTTCGAGCTCGAAGTCGGGAGCGACTTCGTGGATCCGCCACGGACGGGATGCGTGCGCGGCGTCTGGAAGACGCATCCGCCTATTCGCTGCGCCGCTTGACGAGATAGGGCAGCGCGAACATGTACAGCCCGGTGAAGAGGAGAAGCGCCAGCGGCAGGAGAGGCGAGTAGGTCACCCAGTTGGGTTCCTTGCCCCCTCCCATGCCGATCTGAACGAAGTTGGCGATCACCGCGACGGTGAAGGCGATGGAAGTCCAGCGGTGCACTTGTCGAACCAGAGTATTGAAGGGCATGGGCGAATTGTAGAGGTCACGCAGACCGGGTCCGAGGTGCCCTCGTTGTCGTGGACCTACTCGTACCCGTCCGGCGACGTGCGACGCTGCAGATTCGCGTGCTGCTCGTCGTCGCGCATCAAGAGCTGCGAGATCTCGCTGGCGAGGCACCCGGAGAACCCGACGATCCCCTTATAGAAGCCCTCGGTGTAGCCGATGGACGAGAGCCCGGGCTTCTTTTAGGCGCCTACAGCTTCTGACCCTTGGCGGGTTGCCCCTTCAACAGGAACGTCTTCGGGTACGGGCGGCATCAGCTGCCGAAGGTTAGGCGCGCCAGCTCGGCCTTTAGTCGCTTCTGCTCGCTCCGCACAGTCGATTTGGCAAGCTGCTCCGTCAGTTCGAAGAAGTGCTCCTTCTCGCGCTCCTTTGCGGCAAGACCAGACTCCACCAGATCAGCGATGACCTTGCTGGAGCTGAGTCCCTTCGCCTTGGCGAGGGCTCGGATCCGTTTCGAGACACGTGCCGGGAGATTGACGCTCTGTCGTGTCGAGACTTCGGCGGTTTGCATGGATTCACTCTACAGCACGTCGCACCAAAGTGGTGCACTTGCGGGACACGCTACTCCTGCCAGAGGAACTTCGGCGCCGGCTTCTCCATGGGCCACAGCTGCTTCAGTGTCTCGCCCTCGTAGAGCTCGCCGTTCTTGACGACCCAGCGGATCTTCGCGGTGTTGCGGATGTCCGCGAGCGGATCGGCGTCGAGCACCACCAGGTCGGCCAGCTTGCCGGCCTCGACCGAACCAAGGTCGGGCGCGAAGCCGAGCTTGTCCGCGGCCTGAAGGGTCGAGGCCCGCAGCGCCTCCATCGCGGTCAGCGCCTTGCCCCGGCCGCCGATGCCGGCCATCGCCCACAGCTCCCAGTGTGGGCCGAGGCCCTGGACCTGGCCGTGCGCGCCGAGCGACACGTTGCCCCCGGCCCGGGCGACCTTGGCGACACCCTCGGCCACCTGCCAGAACTGGTACTCCTCGGGCGCGACCCAGGGATGGCGGCGGCCCCACAGGTCGATCAGCCGGTGGGGCACGAAGCGCCGCAGCTTCGGGTCGTCGTGCGGATTCATCTCCTGCCAGAAGTAGAGCTCGCCCCACGGGCCGCCGTAGGAGACGAGCAGCGTCGGCGTGTAGTGGGTGCCGGTCCGGGCCAGGAACTGCGCCGAGTCCTCGCCAAGGGGCAGCGGCAGCGAATGCTCGAAGGCGGTGAAGCCGTCCATCGCCATCGTCATGTCGGTCGCGTACTCGCCTCCGCCCTCGGCGGTCAGCAGCATCTTCTCGAGCCGCGAGGCCTCGGCGAACCACAGCCGCTGGGCGCGCCGCGGCTGCTGGTACACCTTGATCATGCGCGCGCCGTAGGCCTTCATCCGACGCACCTGGCGCCGCGCGTCGTGCAGGTTTTCAACCTCGGCCCAGATGTCCTGGGCCTGGCCGCCGTAGAGCACGTCGCCCGACGAGTAGATGCGGGGCCCGGTCATCAGGCCCGCCTCGACCATCTCGGCCTGGGCGAAGGTGTCGATCGACGGCGCCGACGGGTCGTACGTCGTGGTCACGCCGTAGGCGAGGTTCGCGACGTACTCCCACTTCTGCTCCGGCAGCACCTCGAGGCCCGAGTAGTGGAAGTGGGCGTGGGTGTCGATCAGGCCGGGGATCACCGTCTTGCCGCGCGCGTCGAAGCGGCGCGCGTCCAAAGGGACTCTCAGCGTGCCCGGCGCGCCCACGCCGACGATGCGGTTGCCGGTCACCAGGACGTCCGCGGCCGTGAGTACCTCGTCTCCCTTCATCGTGATCACCCGCGCGCCCTCGAGCACGAACGAGCCCGCGGGGGTCGCGCGCGGTGCTGTGAGCGCGATCTCGAACGTGCGCGCGCCGGGCACCTTGACCGGGTCCTCGGGAGCGGCCGGCTTCGCCGCCTCCTTCTTCGTCCCGCCCTTACCCGCTTCGGCCTTGTCGTCGTCCTTCTTCGCGGCCTTGGCGCGCTCGTCGGCGGCGAACTTCAGCGCCTCGGCGAGCGGCAGCGCGTGGAACGTGCGGCCAAGGGTCCACGTCAGCGTCTTCCCACCGTCCGCCCAGGCCACGAACGAGCCGGCGTCGCGCGAGAGCCGGATCACTGGCAGCGCTCCCTCCTTTATCCCGACCTCTGGCGGCTCGGGCAAGTGCATCCCCGGCAGCGCGGCCACGTAGACGTTGTCGCGCGAGGCGAACGCGACCCATGTCCCGTCGGGCGACGGCGCCACCTCGGAGACGGCGGGGAGCCGCAGGTGCCGACGCTTGTCGGTGCCGTCCAGGCGGATCGAGACCAGGTCGTTCTTGCCCGGCTCGCCGGGCTTGGCCGGCGGCACGCCCTCGCGATAGTAAAGCCGCGCCCCGTCGGCGCTCCAGTACGCGACCGGATGGAAGCCCTTCGGCCCGCCCGGATCGACCGCCGTCACCAGGCGGGGCTCGCCGCCGTTCGCGTCGAGCACGTGCAGCTCCAAGGCGCTCTCGTCTTCCGGCTGGCGGCCGCGGAACTCGAGGCCGGTGCCGCGCGCCACGGCCAGCCACTTCCCGTCGGGCGACCAGCTCGGGTTGGCGAAGTGCCCAGGCTGGCCGGTGAGCCGCACTGGCGCCCCTCCGGCGATCGCGGTCTTGTACACCGCGCCGCCTTCCCGGTCGTCCCAGGTCACGTACGCGACCCACTGGCCGTCGGGGGAGACCGCAGGGAGGTACTCGCGGCCGGGGTCGGGGGGGCGCGCGGGCATCGTCGACGGGTCCGGCGTCAGTCGGCGCGGGGCTCCCTGCGGTAGTGCGTTTGCCAGCCTCTGGACCCAGACCCGCCCCAGCGCGTCGAACACGACGGCGCCGCCGTCGGGCGTGAGCTGGGCGCGGCGCAGGATGCGAGCGGTGAGCGGCCCCTGCTCGACCTTCTCCTGCCAGATCACGCGCGGCGCCGCGTGCTGCACGCCTTTCGCCACGAACGGGATCTCGCGCACGTCGCCTCCTTCGAGCGGCACCCGCGCCAGCTTGCCGTGGTGGAAGAAGACGACGTCCTTGTCGTCGGGCGTGATCGCGTAGCCGGGGAACAGGTCGAGCTGCGCAAAACCCTCCTGCTCGTCGCGGGTCGTGTCGCCCACCAGCACCCGCTCGAAGCCGCTGTCGAGGTGGCGCGCGGCCAGCACGGTCTTCGCGTCGCGCCGCGAGACGTAGACGAGCGTCTTGCCATCGCGGGTGAGTGCTGGGCGGCCGCCGCCGCCGATGCCCTCGGTGATCGCGCGGGTCTCGCCGGTGCGGCGGTCCAGCCGCTGCACCTGCCACAGCCCGTTCTGCAGGTTGGGGATGTAGTTGAACGAACCCCGGCGGCCTGCGAAGTAGACGAAGCGGCCATCGGCGCTGGCCACCGGCCCGGCGGAATTGTGGAAAGCCTCCGACGCGACCAGCTTGATTCCGCCGCCACCCTCGCGATGGAACATCCAGAGCTCGACCGGCGGGATGCCGGCCTTCGTGCCGTCCTCCTTGCGGGCGAGCAGGAACTGTCCGTCGGCGGTCCATGCCGGCGCCCGCACGTAGCCGTTCTTTTCGGACGTCAGCGCGCGGGGAGACTTGCCGTCGGCGTCGACCAGCCACAGGTTGTCTACGCCGCCGCGGTCCGAGGTGAAGGCGATCGTCTTCCCGTCCGGCGAGAACCGCGGCTGCGTATCCCAGGCCGGGCCTGAGGTCAGCGCCCTGGCCTCGCCACCCGCGATGGGCAACGCCCAAAGGTCGCCGAGCAGGTCGAACACGATGGTGGCGCCGTCGGGCGAGAGGTCGAGCGAAAGCCAGGTGCCTTCGCGCGCCTCAAACGGAATCGCGCGCGCCTGAGGATGGGGCGCGTTGACGTCCGCAGCCGGGTCCTTCGACACGGGCGCCGCAGCGGCCGCGAGCAGGGAGAGAGCAAGGGCGATATTCACGTTTCCTCCGGGCATCCACGAATTTGTACGGCGTGGGATGCCACTAATTCTATGCGGCGCCCTACTTGCGTTTCCTTCACGTGATGGCGGATCGCTTCGTCGAACTCGCCATCTAGACTTTGCGCATGCGCACATCCTGCCGACCTTCGCGTGTGGTGATTCGCCGAACGCTCGCTGTTGTCACCGCCTTCTTCGCAACATCGGTGACGGCCGCGCCGGTGGTCTTTCATGTGAACCTGGGACAGGCCTCAGAAACGCCGGTGTCCGGCCGTCTGCTCGTCTTCGCAAAGCTGATCGGACCAACCGACAAAACGCCGGTCACGCGCGTCAACATGGATCAAATCGATGCGCGCGCCGTCTCGATCGCCGCCCAGGAAGTCGCGCGCCTCGAACCGGGCGCCACGATCGAACTCCACGCCGATGTCACCGCCTTCCCCGCACCCTTCTCAAAGCTCAAGCCCGGCCGCTATGCCGTTCAGGCGGTGCTCGACCGCGACCACAGCTACAACTACACCGGGCGTAGCGCGGGCGATCTGGTGAGCGGCGTTGTCGAGATGGATCTGCCCGGAGAGGCAACCCCACCGCTGACTCTTGGAACCGCCATTCCCGAAAACACCGCCCCTCTCGCGCCGAACGCCGACATCCACGCGATCAAGTTCCAAAGCCCGGCGCTCAGCCGCTTCTGGGGTCGCCCCATCACGTTGCGCGGATGGGTGGTTACTCCGCCGGAGTATGCGTCGCAACCCGGAAAGCGCTATCCGACCGTGTACTACACGCAGGGCTTCGGCGGCACGCTGCGCTCTCTCCACGCCCTGGGCGTCGCTCGATGGGAAGAGATGAAGGCCGGCAAGGCGCCGCAGATGATCTGGGTGGCGGTCGACCAGTCGAGCCCCACCGGAACGAGCGAGTTCGTCGACAGCGTCAACAACGGTCCGTGGGGTGAGGCGCTGACGGCCGAGCTGATCCCAAGCCTTGAACGCCAATACCGTATGGACCGAAAGCCAAGCGGTCGTCTGCTCACCGGGCACTCCTCCGGCGGCTGGGCGGCGTTGTGGCTGCAGGTGAAGTATCCCGAGTTGTTCGGCGGCGCCTGGCCCACCTCGCCCGATGCCAGCGACTTCCACGACTTCTCGGGCATCGACCTCTACGCCAAGGATGCCAACCTCTATCGGAAGCCGGACGGCACGCCCTGGCCTCTCGCGCACGACAAGGGCCGGATGCTTGTGTCCGTCGAGGACTACACACGGCGCGAGTTCGTGGTGGGCCCGTATGGCGGCCAGGTCGCTTCGTTCGAATGGGTCTTCTCGCCGCGCGGGGCCGACGGAAGTCCGCTTCCGATGTTCGACCGCACCACCGGCGCCGTGGATCCGGCCGTGATCGCGTACTGGAAGGAGCACTACGATGTCGCCGAGCTATTGCGCCGTCAGTGGCCGAAACTCAGGCGCCATCTCGACGGCAAGATCCACCTGATAGTCGGGGCCGCGGACACCTTCTCTTTAGACGGCGCGGCTCGCCGGCTCGAAATCACGATGAAAGAGCTGGGTGCTAAAACCGACTTCCGCTATGTCGAAGGGCGCACGCACTTCGACCTTTACACCGTGGGAGATGACAAGCGGGGTTTGTACAAGACCATCGCCGCGGAGATGTATGCGACGGCGCGCGGTCGTGATCGTGGACGCCTGCCCTGGTCGGGTAGCCTCTGCCCCTGAGGGGCCGATGGCAAATCACTGGTACGTCGTGACGGACTGCAAAACCGAAGGGTGTGAGGGTCTTCAACTTCTTGCGTACCTTGGATCGGTAGCGGAATACCAGGACGCCCCGCCGCCATTCTCGGTGGGTGTTCCAATGGACTTCCATCTATGGTGTCCAACTTGCAGTCGAGGGCACGGATACAGACCAAGAGACATGAAGGCTCATGCCCTCGAGGTAGACCCGCAGCCGGGCATGATTCTGTTGAAGAATGGGACCATTGAGTTTCCTCTGCGCCTTGGGTTTCCCAAGGACAAGGATGTGTGACCCGCAGGTCCTGCTCGCCTGCCAGCGGCGGGAAAGACCTCGCGGATGCGCGCGGTGCGCGAGGCCTTTCTCACCGGGCTCCTCAACCCCAAGGTGGCGCTGTTCTTCCTGGCCTTCCTCCCCCAGTTCATCTGTCCGGCGGAGGGATTGGTCCTGCTCCAGGCGCTGGTTCTGGGCGGCATCATGGCGGTGATGGACACGGTGTATGTGGCGGTTCTGGTCACGCTCATTTCGAGCGCCACCTCCTGGTTCGGCTCGCCTCGGGCCGCCATGTGGCGTTCGCGAGTGACCGGAGGGGTTCTCATTGCCCTCGGCCTTGCGCTCGCTTTCTCCGAGCAGCGGTAGCCAGGCGGGACGTGCCCGTGCCTTCGACAGCGCGAAGAAGAAAACCCGGCGCAACGAGGCGCCCTGCCGGAAACAATCTCGTTAACGCGCGAAACGAGCCAGGTACCTCTCCCCGTGGGTTGCGAACCATCCCCTCAACTGGGATAGGGACTTCGCCGCACGCAAGACATCCGCGCCGTGCGCGCCAACATTGAGGAGCATGCTCCTGAGTGTGTTGACCACCTGCTCTTCCTCCCACCCATATTGAGCCTGGTCGTACGACAGGGCCCAACGAAGGGCGTGCGCACCACGGCACCGAGCGACAGCCTCAACCGCTGCCAGTTGGAGCGTGGCGGCGTTGTCCTTGGTTCGAAAGTCTGATTCCTCGAGAAGGCTGCAACGCTCCCCTGTCATTGCGCGAGCCACTCGCACGCCGCGAGGCGCGTCGGCGACACCATCCAGCGCAGTTCGCGCCTCAGCACTGTTTCGATATCCGAGAGCCAGGGCCGCAACCTCACCGTCGCTCAAACCGGGATCCGACGCATCAGGGTCGGAAGCGTCAGCCGTCGGGGCCTTCGAGAGCTGTTGAATCAGAATGGCGTCCGCCCAATCACCCCCGAACTGCCCCGCCGTGAGCAAGGCTTCGTGACGGATTCTCTTATTCGAATCCTCGATCAGCTTGCCGACGTGCTTGGCCCGCTCCTGGACGCTCATGTGATTCCACCACGTCCGTAGGAAGCTGTCGACCAGGCCCCTTGTGGTCGGCTTCGATTGCAGCAAGTTGAGCACGGGATCTCGAAAGCCAGGATCCGCGCCGGCCTGCGCCGGAATCCCGGTCTGCCAGAAGAAGCGGGCCGCGCCCAGCGTCGACTCGGTATCGGCGTTGTTCACGACGAGTCGGGCCGCGGAGACGACCTCGGTACTCGAGTAGGACTTCAAGATCTCGAGGGCCGCGTACTCCTGTGCGTCATACCCGGACTCACCGGCACCGGGGCCCAACACTTGGAACAGCGTTCGAATCCGGTCCATCGGTGCGGGGGAAACAGCCTTCAGGGCTTTCGCGAGCGGTCCCGTCTCGGCTTCATGGTCAACGAGAACGTCGAGCTCATCCTCCTTCGCCAGAGCTGCGACGATTCTCGGGTCGAGTCCAGCCCTACGACGCTCCCGCTTTGCTTCCCCCTCGACGCCTCTCCGTGCACGCGATTCGAGGCTGTTCTTCATAGAGGGCGCGCGGTGCCGGGCGAGCCATTCCGAAAGCGCGACAGTGCTCTCTCTTGTGAGATCGGCCCTGACTTGCCACTCTTCCCAGTCGAGCTCCGAGTCACAGACGATGCCGAACCGCGCCAGGCGTTTATCCCGCGCGTAGAGTTCGATCCGCGTGCTCGGAAGGCACCCACAGATTCCCCCATCCCCCGAGTCGAAGGCCAGAGTCTTCACGAAAGCTGCTATCTCCGCGGGGTCGTCGACTGTGATGGTGGGCTGGCTCGGCGGCGCACCGCACCCTGAGGCGTCGATCAAGCGCAGGTTGTCGACCCTTCGAATGACCTCCGCGAATCCTTCCTCCCATCTGTAGCGCACTTCAGCGGCCGGATTCGTGTCTCGAAACTGTTGGACGGTCGCGCTGTCGAGACTCGGCCCGCGGACATCCAGCAGCTTCAGTCGTGGGAATGAGCCGACAGGCAGAAACCGCAACGTCTCTGACCAGACCTCAACTCGTTCCAGATCGCGGGCGCCCGAAAGAGGACGAAGATCAGTTACGTTGTGCGCCTGAAAGTCGCGGAGCCGCGTCAGGTTCCTGGCGAACTCGAGATCGAGGACCGGTTCCCGCTGCCCGAAATGGAGGATCTCGAGCGCCCTGAGCTTGCCGAGTGTTTCGACGCCCTGGAGGCGGCCATGGTGCGCGACGAAACGGCGTAAGCGCGTCATTCTCGCGAGCGCCTTCACATCGAACTCGTCCTCGGGTAGAACTTGCAGCGACACGAGTGACTCGAGGCGCGAAAGGCCCTTCCAACTGGTTAGACGTTGGGCCTCCAGCGACCTCAAACGCTCGCCGAGTTCAGGCAGCCCCTCTCGCCCGCGTGACGCGCTCTGCCCGAGGGACAAGTGGAGTCGCGACCAGTCCAGCCATTTCGCCGCGCGTAAGCAACTGGCCGTCCACTGCTCAGCCTCCAAGCCGCGGAGCAGCGCGACCTCGGCGGGGGAAAGCGAGGCTAGCCGGTCAATCGTACCGAACCGCCAGGGCACCGGCATCCGTAGGCCGATCCAGGCGCGAGTTCCATCTGGGCGAGAGAACTGAACACCGTCCGGTTGCGAGAACAGGTCGAGACGTCTCTCGTCGCCCAGGACCATCCAGAGACCATCAACTTCGTAGAGGTCGCCCGGCGCCAGCCCCTCTCCATTGGTCAGTCGGATCGTCGTCGGCTCAAACGGGGCGCCGTTCAACGAAAAGACGTAGGGCGCGTCTGCGGCCCCCGCTGCCGTGGCCACGGAAAGGCAGGCCAGCCCGGAGCAAAGCACAGTAAGGAGACGCCGGAACGGCGACGTCTCGCGGCGCAACATCAGGCCGTGCTCCTCACGGCACAAGAGTATGAGAAATCGACCCATCTTTTCATCTCCCCGTCTGCTGCCTTTTCTTTTGGCCGAATCGCTACGACTCCTCGCCGCCGGGGGCCCTGCTACTTCCGCGCCCCTTCGTGGCATGACGCCATGGACATGCGGCCATCCTGGTCCACCACGATGCTGCCTCCATAAGAGGTGTTGATAACCAGCTGACCTGACGTCGTCATCCACGCTTCTCGCGGGCTGGCGGGCAACTGCTTCCACCATTGGGCGGAACACTTCGCCGCGTCGCTACACCGGATCTCATAGATCCGACCGCTGTTCATGCTCATGTGCGCCAAGCCTGCCACAGCCACGATTCGTAAATTGGGGAATCGAAAGACACCTTGGATATTGTCCTCAAGGAGCCTCGACGCAGGAAGAGCATCTTGCTTGAATACCAGTTCGCCGCCCCACTCCCCGCGGTCAGCGCCAAGAACCCACCCGTTGGACAGACGAATCCCAACCTCGGGTTGAACCCTGATCGGCTTCACAACGCGACCCTTCTCGCCAAAACCCACGACCTCGGAGTCGTAGACGAGCGCCTTGGCGCGATTGGAGTCCAGTTGATCGGGATCCACGGGTGCCTTCGGAAATCGGGCAACTGAGGCGCAAGGTTCGAAGGAGGGTCCAGAAACTGAGAACGTGGAGAAATCGGTATCCAGACCCCGCCAGTCCAGTCCTGGGTACTGGTGCTGACCAGCCAGCGCGGATAGCGCATCCCTACCGGCAGCACGGACCTTGGGATACCAATATCTCGCCGCGGCCTCCTCCAGAGCCGGGCGAGAGCCTTGAACTTTCAGACGTCCAAGCGACTCCGCAGCAGTACCCGCCAACAGCGGGTCGTCTGGATTCTCGAGCGCGGCCACGAGGTCTGGCCCCGATTCCGTGTGGCCGATCCGGCCAAGCGCGTAGGCAGCGGCCACACGTTCGGCTTCGCCCTGAGACGACAGACTGAGCCGCACCGACGGGCCCAGTTCCCGTCCGCGCCCGCGCAAGGCCGCGATGCCCAGTAAAACGCCATCCTTCTTGCCGCTTGTCGCCAATGTCCTGCGGATGACGTTCAGTGTCCCTTCCACGCCGATGCTGAGAATGGCTTCGCGCGCCGTCTCTTGAAGTTCCGGGGTGCCTGAAGACTCGATCGCCAACAGCGTCGGCACGGCCTCCGTGGCAACTCTTCGAAGGCGACCGAGACAGTGAATCGCGGCCTACAGAGCCTGGACAGACCGGGGCCCGCTATCAGTCGCAGGTCAACAACCCCAACGCCTTGCATGCGTTCAGCCGGCCGAAGGCGGCGGCCGTCCCGTCACCGAGGTGGACCGGAAAGTCTGCGGTCGCCGCAATCCGGTCACGCACCTGCCTGGCCGTCCAGTCAGGATGAAGTGCCAGGAGGAGGGCAGCTACGCCCGCGACGTGCGGGGCCGCTCCCGACGTCCCATTGAACGTCTCTACGTAATCACCCGCCGTGAACCCCCCAGCACCTGCGTTATCGGTAGTAACCAGGTGGACACCAGGGGCGCCGACCGTGACCTCCGGGCCTACGCTACTGTCCCACCACTCCTCGCCGTCCCGGCTGGCACTGGTCTTGAGCTCGTCCCACTCGTTCGTCGCAGCGACAGTAATGATCTCGAGGGACCTCGCGAGAGTGGCAGGCCAGATAACGGGGCCCGCTTTGTTCCCCGCCGAGAAGATAACGACGGCCCCTCGACCGCTCCTGCCGGTGGTCAACGCATACTCGAGCGATTCCCGCACGAACGAAGACATCTCCGCAAACTCGCCGCCGTTCCAGCTGTTGCTCAGAATATCTGCACCGCTATCGACCGCGCGACGAATCCCGACTCCAACGGCCTCCATCGTGGTCGTCCACTCCTTGACGCCATCAGGGCCGGGCTGCCTGGACGACGCTATCTTGATCGGCATTATCCTCGCGGTCGTAGCAACACCAGCGACACCCAACTGATTGTCCGTGACAGCCGCCGCAATGCCTGCACACGCCGTCCCGTGCGCGTCCCACGCGTTCGGCGTCTGGCCGACCAACCCTGTCGTCGCGTCAAACGGAAACACGATCTTGTCCTTCAAGTCAGGATGGGTGGCATCAACTCCCTCATCGAGGATTGCGATCGTCACCGCCGATGTGTCGGCGCTTGCCTTCCAAGCCTCGATCACCCCGATACCGTAGCTCCCAGATCCTGCACTACGAAGCGCCCATTGCTGCCGGAATAGCGTATCCGAAGGGTACGTCGCTGTCGGATTCGCGGGTGTCGCTGGTCCCGAAGGGCCAATCCCCACTGGACGGGCACGCACGCCGGGTCGTGGGGGAAAGATCGCCACCAGATTCGGCTCGGCAAACCGAACCTCCGGGCGACCATTGAGTTCTTGAAGGGCTGCGGGGACAGACCTGGGGGATGACAGGCTAAACACGCGGCCTGGCGAGCCCATGACCGGTCGGCTCGTCGCTCCCAGCGACGCTGCTAGTTGCGCTTGTTGTTCTGGTGACACAGAGCCTTCAAACCGAACGATCACCTCTCGCGTCAGAACCACGTCGAGGCCTCCGAACTGGTACACCGGGAGCGCAGCCGTACCTCGAGGGGCACGCGCCATCAGCCGTGCCATCGTCGAGGCATCGGAGAGGACAATCGAGTCGCCAGCCCTGCTCGCGGGAGCCGGTGCGACCGCACTCGGGCCCACGCGCCATTCCAGGCGGCTCGCGCCGACCCGGTCGACCCGCGCCTGATCGCCAATACCCGGGACTTGAACCGCCCTGTACCGCGTAGACGGAATCAAGTCGACGGGTCCCGACTTCAGCGGCAGCGTGATAGACGCATCCTGAGCCTGCACCGACACCGCGGTCATGCAGGCAGCGAGCGAGAGAAGCCAGAGTCTGTTTGACATGGTGGACTACCTGATGCGGTATGTAACAAAGATCCCGCCGCCGCTCTTCCGCGATCGGCTGACAGGAATCACCGTAAGCGCTTCGGGAATCTTCGCCCCGACAAAGAGATCCCCTGCCAGGGAGGTCTCTCGCCCGTAGTAAACGGCAACCGAAATCAACACCTTGTCGCCCAGCATCCCGGCGGTGAGACCGACGAGGTAGTCCACCTCGACCTCCCCTTCCTTCTTCGCTGTGATGCCAGTCGTCAGGTACAGAGATTGGACAGGCCGTTCCTCGCCGAATCGGTGCAAACGCGTGTTTAGGAGGAGGGCCGGCACGATCGCACTTTCTTCCTCTCCCTTCAGCCCGACGACCGGCCCAAGCTCTTGGCCCACAACCTCACCTTTCGCGTTCTTCTCAAACCCTCGGGCTTGTAGAAACTGGCTGTGCCGAATCCCGCCCACCAGGCCAAGCCCACCCGAAAGGACGAACCGGGCACCTCCCCCAAACTCGAGCGTCGCCGTCGCAACCGTCTCGATACTCTTTTCCTCTGCATCCTCAATCGGCCATCGTTTGACCTTCACCGTCACTCGTGTGGGCGTGGAGTAGTTTCCGACTGTCTTGTGGACCTCACTGTGCGATCCTTCCACCGTTACGCGCTCGATCGCTCCCAGCAGCGTTGACAGCGCGTCGCGACCGGACCTAACCGTCGCGACCACCGCCTGACGTTCCTCCAGCCACCATCCGATTAGTCCTTCCAGGTACACCTGGTCGGGGATCAGGGGGTTGCCGCCAGCAAGCACTGGTTGGCATGTTGGGAAGCGCTCCCGGTAGTCCTCGATCGCGACCAGCAGCACCTTTGCCGAGGCCGGCACCGTCCTGAGGCGAGAGGCGTTCCCGTCGACTGCACTCGGCCTCGGGAAACGCTCAGCCGCCGCCTTAATGGCGGCCGCCGCAGTTTCGAGTTCCGGCCACGTCGCAGCCTTGGACCGCAGCGCGAGCCGCTGTCGTTCAATCTCCGTTCGCGCCAGCACGTATCCAGCCTCCAACTCACGAATTTCCGCGTCGGCCTCTCGAGCGAACCTACGCACACGGTCCCGTTCGTCGTCGATCCATGCGAGCGCTACTGCGGCGTCGGCCAAGGCCGGAGGCTTGCAGGAATCCGGGGGCGTCATCCTTCCCCGATTCGGGCCAGCCGTGAATGCGGCCGCGCGCGAAGGACCGCCGGGAGCGGCCGCGGGCGCAGGACCGCCGGCAGCGCCCGCCGCGACCACGGAAAGCAAGGGGCTGAGTTGTGCCACGAAAAGCAATGGAGCGGTCTCCTGAACCGCTACTTCATCAATGATCGTCCGATACCGATACAGGAACGGGTTCTTGTTCTCGACCGCGACGACGATGCGAGCGCTCGTCCCGAAGCTGACCCGCTGATGGGCTTGGCCCCGCGCATCGATCGTCACGGTTCCCTCCGCGCTTGCTCTGCTTGCTGCGCCACCCGTTGTAATCGCAAGGGCACAAGTCCCTGCGACGAACGTGAATCTGCCTATTGCCATCCTGCTCATGACGTTCTCCAAGTGAAACTAGTTATTGGGGTCTGGGCCGGGCTCGAAGGAGCGACCAAACGAAGTCCATCTGAAAGAACTTCTGACTGCCGTTCGAGGGATCCTGGAACCACGAAGGGACCGGGGTGCCGACGAACCCTCCCGAGGAACTAAACACTGGAAGGAATGTGCCATTCGCGGCTACAGCGGCACGCGCGTGGCATGTAACGCAGGAGGAGGTCTGCTGAAAGGTGGCTTCGATCTGTGAACTCGCGAGAATCGTAGGCTCGCCCCTTGACGTCGTGAAGTCCACCTGGGATCCTCTAAGAACGTAGTTCTCCCATTTGGTACCCTGAAGTGCGGGAGGAAGTCCTCGTCGATCATTCGACGGAACGACATCCTCCCGGCCCGGGTTATCCACGTGCTCGAACGTCGCCCAAAACCAGTTCGGCAGGTCCTTGGTAGTGATGTGAAGTGAGGTAAGGCCCCAGGCCTCAGGCTGGCCGTTGCGGACGATTTGCGCAGTGTGGAACCGGGTGCGGTCCTGTTGCGGTGTAAGCCTCCTCCATTGAGCCTTGATCTCCTTTGCCTCGACCGGGAACTGCGGAGGCTCAACAGACTGCCTGAAGGCCCGTGCCAGGCCTGCACGGTGATAGAGCTCAAAAGATCTCACAAACTCGAAGGCTGCTCGGTTCATGCGGACTTCGTTTCCGGTTCCAACCATGGGGTCAAATTGAGGCTCGGGCAGGCCCCTTTCGGCACGCCGAATGGTGTCTTGAAGGAGCTCCTGCGACAGCACCTTCGTGCGAGAGCTTGCGCCGGGTGCCGGCCAGGGGGGAGGCTCGGCGCCGTTCGGCAAAAAGATGTCGGTGCTGTTGTTCGCGCTCTTCCAGGTCTCC
>CAZBTT010000019.1:0-20318 GCA_964494295.1 uncultured Acidobacteriota bacterium | reverse complement strand
AAGTGCGGTGAGCCCGGAGCCCGTCGAACTGACCGATCTCATGGGCACTCTTGCCGGCCTCCTTGGCAAAGACCTGCCGAAAGACGCCGGCCCCGACAGCTACGACATTTCGCCCGCCCTGTTCGGCCGCAAACTCGACCGGCCGATCCGCGAGGCGATCGTTTCGCACTCCGTCAACGGCGCCTTCGCGATTCGCCAGGGTCCGTGGAAACTGATTTCCGGGACCGACGGTTCGGGCGGCTGGGTGCCTCCGGCTGACCGGCCTTCGAGCCCGGACCGCCCCGGCCAACTCTACAACCTCGAGGTGGATTCGGGTGAGTCGAAAAACCTCTACGCCGATCGCCCGGAAGTGGTCGCGCGTCTGCGCGATCTTCTCGCTTCCTTTCGCGCGAGCGGGCGCAGCCGCCCGTAGCGCCCGGGACTTCGGGGGCGCTCAATCCTCTCCTGGTTTCGGGTCATGAATCGCGATGGACTCGTGAACGCACGATTCAAACCTCTCCTGAAAGCAACTCATTAGGGGAATTCTTGAGAGTCCAAACGGGGAGCCCTGATCAGGAGTGGTCAAAGAAAGGTATGCATTGGTCAAGAATCACCATTTCCTTTTGGTGACTCTCCTGCGATCCTCCCGCTACATTCAGATCTGTATACAACGGATCTCTCCCGCAGATACCTTTTGAGGACGTGGTCCGACCAGACGGAGGGTACGTAATATGAGGTTCACGAAATCCTGGCGCCTTGGGCTACTGGCTGCTTTTCTAGCCAGTCCAAGCATGGCGCAGACCCGAATTGATGGGACGATCGAGGGAAAGGTCCTGGACAGCCAGGGGCTCGCCATGCCCGGCGCCACCGTGACCGTGTCCAGTCCGGCCCTGATCCAGGCGGCCGTGGTGACGACTGGGCCGGAGGGCCGTTACCGCGCGACGCAGCTCCCCGTCGGCACGTACACGATCCGCTTCGAGATGACCGGGTTCAAGACCCGGGCGCTGACCGGGATCGATCTGCCGGTTGGCCGGGTTCTCGTGATGAACGCGACGCTCGAGCCCGGCGGAACCACAGATTCGATTACGGTCGAGGCGGAAACGCCGGTGATCGACACGCAGCAGGTCAAGAACGTCCAGACGATCACCAAGGAGGTCATCGACCAGCTGCCGCTCGGCCGCGACCCCATTCTGGGACCGACACAACTTGCGCCGGGAGTCGTCGAGCGCACCTCCTCGGGCTCGCGACGCAACGAAACGAACTACCTCGTCGATGGCGCGAACCAGAACGCCCCCAATCAGGGTTACGCCGAGGCCAGCATCAGTTGGGATGCCGTGGAAGAGATCGAGTTCATCACCACCTCCAATCCGATGGAGAACTACGGCGCGATCGGCGGCACGCTGAACCTCGTGACGCGCAGCGGCAGCAACCGCTTCAGCGGCATGGCGAGCTTCTACGCCACCAACCGTGACTTCAACCAGATCCTTCTGCCCCAGGAGCACGCGAACACCCTCGGCATCGGCCTGCCCGCTTTGAAGGAGTTCGAGCGCGACGCCTCCTTGAGGCTCGGCGGCCCGATCCTCAAGGACCGGCTCTGGTTCCTGGCGAACTATCGGCGGACCAGCGAGGAGGTGGCCGGATCCTTCGTGCCGGTCACCATCAACGGGACGCGGTATGAGAACTACAACGCGCCCCGCACCATCGACTGGCTCTTCGGAAAACTGACGGCCCAGATCAGGCCGACCATGCGGTGGTTCGGAAGCTACAACTACAACAAGGATGTGAGCCCCTACGATCGGACGGTTCCTGCGCGGATCGCCCAGGAAGCGAAGCGGGACTTCACCGCCACCCAGTTCAGCCTGTCGAGCCAGTTCACCTGGACCCTCGGGCCCCAGAGCCTCCTCGACGCTCGCGTCGGGGTGTGGCGCTTCGAAGGCGCCAACCTGGCGCAGGCGGGAACCGAAATGAACCCGCACTACATCGACCGCTTCACCGGATACGAATGGGGGCGGCGCGGCGAGGACCAGCGGCTGGGCGACAAGCGGAACTACAACGGCTCTCTGAGCATCACTCACTTTGCGCCCGACTGGGGCGGGTCGCACGAAATCAAGGCCGGCGCCGAGTACCAGCCGACGTTCGGTCAGGCCCTCGTGTGGTCCCCCGGTAACTCGATCCGCAACTGGGACTTCTGGAACTCGAACCCCTACTTCTATCGCGGCCGCGACGGACTCTCCGGCCCCGGTCCTTTCGGCGATGGGCGGATGCTTTTCGGGACCGGGGGCACCTTTGAGGGATGCTGCGGCCTCGCCGAGGACATGGACCGGTCGGGCGCCTTTGTCTCGGACGTCTGGCGCGTGAACGACCGCCTCACCCTGAACCTCGGTGTGCGATACGACATCACGAAGTCAGGCGTCCCCGACGTCGAGAAGACGGCGGCCGACCCTCTGGCGGTGGCGATCGGTCAGGCGGTCATGCTGCCGCGCTGGGGCATGAATCCTTTCGGACCCCTGAGTTCGAAGGGAGACGAAGATCGCCTTCCCTGGAAGGGCTTCTCGGCCATCGCGGGCTTTGCCTACGACCTGACCGGAGACAGGCTCACCATCGTGAAAGCTCACTTCGCCCGCTACCAGGAGCGGCTGACCACCTGGATCTTCAACTTCGGCATCCCGTCGGGAGACGCGACCTTTCTGATGAACTGGTGGGATGACAACCGCAATGGTCAGCCCGATGTGCCGGGTATCGACCGCTGGGCGCAGGCAGATACCGCAAGCCCGCTTGGGCTTACCGGCACCACCTGGCAGCAGAACATCGACCCGAACATCAAGACCCCCTACTTGAACGAGTTCCGTGTGGGGATCGAACGTCAGCTCGGCGACTTCAACGTCGGTGTGTCCGGCCTCTACCGCGACCGCAAGAACCAGATCACCGACCTGCTCTACGACCTGAACACCGGCAAGTACTGGAGCGACGTCAACTCGGGCTTCTGGATTCCCTTCAACACGACGGTGCCCGCGGCGGGAGCCGGCTTCCCTGCAGTGCCGGTCACGATGTACTTCCAGAGTAAGGACGCGCCCGCTACCTTCACAAGACTCACCAACGTCCCCGACGCCGTCGGCAGATACACGGCTCTCGACATCACCGTTAACCGGCGCTGGAAGGGCGACTTCATGCTTGGCGGCTCTGCGGTTTTCTCCAAGAACTACGGGACCTTCGACGAGTCGGGTGCTGACCGGGGAGGCGGGCAATTCCAGACCCCGAACTTCATCACGAACCGCGCGGGTTCGCGGCAGAGCTTCGATCGTCCCGTCGTGGTCAAGCTCTGGGGAAGCGTGAAGCTGCCCGGGAAGCTCCGAGGTTCTTTCAACTTCCTGCAGAGCAGCGGCGCCCCATGGAACCGCACGGTGACCGTGCAGCCGCCCGCCGCATGGGCGGCTTCGAGAGGTGCTTCGACGGCGACTCAGACCGTCTATCTGGAGCCCAGCGGCGCGCGCCGGAACCAGTCCACGACCAACCTCGACCTGCGGCTCGAGAGACTGCTGCGGCTGGGGAAGGACCACGAGATCGGCCTCTTCGCTGACATCTTCAACGCGACCGGGTTCTCTTACGTGACCTACCAATCGAACCCCGGCGGAACATGGTCGCCGGACGCCGAGAACACCACCGCGGGGAGGTTCACCCCGGTCTCGACCGGACCGAGGAGCCAGACGGGGGTCCGGACGTTCAGGTTCTCCCTCCGGTACTCCTTCAACTAACGTGTTCTCGGTGTTGAGACAGGCCCGGGAGCGCCGCAGTAGCGTCGTCCGGAAGTCGCCGGGCGCTCGGTGGGTCTTGGGCGCCGTCCTGCTCGCGGCGTGCGCTTCCGGGTTCGGGGGCACAGGCCTCGGCGCGGCGAGCAACGAGCGCGCCGCGGGCCAAGCGGCTTCGCGCCCGCCGAACGTGATCCTTGTGATCACCGATGATCAGGGCTACGGGGATCTGGGAGTCAACGGCAACGACGTCATCCGCACTCCCAACCTCGATCGGCTCGCGAAGCAGGGGGTCCGATTCACCGACTTCCACGTCGATCCCACCTGTTCGCCCACGCGCGCCGCGCTCCTGACGGGGCGCTACTCCACCCGCACCCGGGTCTGGCACACCATCATGGGTCGATCGCTCATGGCGCCGGGCGAGCGCACCATCGCCGAAGTGTTCGCGGAGGCGGGGTACCGCACGGGGATGTTCGGCAAGTGGCACCTGGGCGACAACTACCCGCTCCGACCTCACGACCAGGGCTTCCAGGAGGCGTTGTACCACGGCGGTGGTGTCCTCGGACATGTCGGCGACACCCTCGGCAACGATCTCTACGACGACACCTACTTCCGCAACGGCGTTCCTGAGGCGGTCACCGGCTACGCCACCGACGTCTGGTTCGACGAGGCGTTCAAGTTCATCCAGCGAGACCGCGACCGTCCCTTCCTTCTGTATCTGGCCACCAATGCCGCCCACTGGCCCTATTACGTCGACCAGAAGTACGTTCAGCCGTACCTCGACGCCGGGGTGCCACCGACCATGGCCCGCTTCTATGGAATGATCACCAACATCGACGGAAATGTCGGACGCCTGTCGGCAAGGCTGCGGGAGCTGGGTCTGGAGGAGAACACGATCCTGATCTTCATGACCGACAACGGATCCGCCGAAGGCTGGAGCAACTGGCGGGAAGAGCCGGGCGCGTGGAAGGGGTACAACGCAGGCATGCGCGCGGGCAAGGGATCCGAATACGACGGGGGACACCGCGTCCCGTTCTTCGTGCGCTGGCCGGCGGGCGGGATCGCGGGTGGCCGCGAGGTCGATCGTCTCAGCGCCCACATTGACGTCTTGCCCACGCTGGCCGAGATGACCGGCGTGAAGATTCCGGAGGGACTCAGGCTCGATGGCGTCAGCCTGGTCCCGGCCCTCAAAGGGGCGCCCTCGGCAGGTGTTACCACCGGGGTCCGACCCTCGCCCGACGCAGGATCACCTTTGGACCGCGTTTTGTTCGTGCACTCGCAGCGCGTTGATATCCCCATCAAGTGGCGAAAGTCGGCGGTGATGACCGAGCGCTTTCGCCTGATCAACGGCGAGGAGCTTTACGACATCGAAGCCGACCCCGGCCAGAAGGTGGACGTCGCCTCGAACCACCCGGATACGGTGAAGGATCTGCGCGGTGCCTACGACAAGTGGTGGGCGAGCCTCGAGCCGGTCTTCGGCGACGTGGTGCGCATCGGCATCGGCGCGGACACCGTGAACACGACGGCCCTGAGCTCGCACGACTGGCGGACCAGTGACGAGTCCCAGGTGGTCTGGAACGCCAACCAGGTCAACTCCGGCCATCCCGGGAACGGTTACTGGGCCATCGATGTGACGCAAGCCGGAACCTACGAGGTCGAGCTTCGGCGCTGGCCCCGGCCGAGCCGCCTCGGGATCGACGCGCAGCGCGCGCGCCTGAAGATCGGAGACGTCGAGGCGGAGAAGGTGACGTCCCCGTTCGATCCCGATGCGACTTTTCGCGTCAAACTGAATGCCGGACCGACGACGCTGCAGTCGTGGCTGACCACCGGGCGCGACGGGAAGTCGCGCGGCGCCTACTTCGTCTACGTGCGCCGCCTGGAGTAAGCGGGCGCGGAGCGACGCATCACCGACCCTGCTCAAGCAGGCGTACTCGGATGAGGAGACTAATGATGGAACGGAATCCGCCCGCCCTTGTCGCGTTGCTCTCGCTGCTGGTCTGGGCGTGCGCTTCCGGCGCTTCGGCGCTACCGGCGTCGCCGAAACTCGCGCCGTCCCCACCGACGCCGAAAAGTCCTGGTCGGCCCAACATCGTGATCATGGTCGCTGACGATCTGGGTTGGGCCGATGTCGGGTACCAGGGTGCTAAAACCGCCACGCCCAACATCGACCGTCTGTCGCGAGAGGGCGTGCGGCTTTCGAGCTTCCATGTGACGCCGCTCTGCTCGCCCACCCGAGCCGGCCTCATGACCGGGCGCTGGCCGATCCGCTACGGCATGGGGGACTCTGTGATCACGCCCTGGCGGCGCTGGGGGTTGCCCACCACCGAGCACACGCTGGCGGATCTGCTCGCGAAGGCGGGATACCAGCGTCGCGGCGTCTTCGGCAAGTGGCACCTGGGTCACTACGAGCAGAGGTTCCTGCCCCTCAACCGGGGCTTCACCCGCTTCTACGGCCACTACAACGGCCACATCGACTACTTCACCCACGAGCGCGATGGCGAGCGCGACTGGCACCTCGACTTCGCGGCCTCTCGCGATGAAGGCTACGCCACCGATCTGATTGGTCGCGAAGCCGCTGCCTTCGTCGCCGCCAGTCCCAAGGACGAGCCCTTCTTCCTCTACGTGCCCTTCAACGCTCCGCATTCGCCGGTGCAGGCGAAGCCCGAGGACGTGGCCCGCTACGCGCACGTACCGGACGCCGATCGCAGAATCTACGCGGCGATGGTCGACTCGCTCGATAAGGCGGTTGGAGTGGTGCTCGAAGCCCTCGACGCCAAGGGCGTTGCCGACAACACCTTCGTCCTCTTTTTCAGCGACAACGGGGCGGTCTCGAGATACGGCGCCAACACCCCATGGCGCGGCGATAAGGGCTCGGTCTACGAAGGGGGAGTGCGGGTGCCGGCGGTCGTGCGCTGGCCCGCCGGATTCGACGGCGCGCGCGAGGTCCAGGCAACGATGGGCTACATCGACGTCTATCCCACGGTCAAGCGCATCGCCGGGCTCACCGGGCCGGACCCAAACCCGCTCGACGGCGTCGACATGCTCGACGTGATCCGCGGCGCTCCAGCGCCGGCGCGAGACTGGTTCAGCTACATCGCGCAGGGTTCTCCCGAGGCGGCGGCGATTCAGGATGGGGCCTGGAAGCTCGTGGTCCGCGGGGGGAACGTCCTCGAGGCGACGATCGAGGGAGCCGGCAAGAAGGACGGTGCGAACTCGCGATCGGTCGAGTTGTTCCGGCTCGACCGGGATCCGGGCGAGCAGACGAGTGTCGTCGCGGAGCACCCGGAGATCGCCGCACGCCTCCTGGAGCGTCTCCAGCGGTTTCGTCGGCTCAAGATGGACGGCGCGCCCGACTTCCGCGAAGGGAGCGAGGGCTTCAAGCCGCCGAAGGAGTGGATGATCGCGAAGTAGGCGCCCCTCAGTTTCGGGTCATGAATCGCGATGGACTGGTGAACGCACGATTCAAACCTCTCCTGAAAACAACCCATTAGGGCAATTCTTGAGAGTCCAAACGGGGAGCCCTGATCAGGAGTGGTCAAAGAAAGGTATGCATTGGTCAAGAATCACCATTTCCTTTTGGTGACTCTCCTGCGATCCTCCCGCTACATTCAGATCTGTATACAGGCACATTTGCCAACGCACTAGAGGACGATCAGTCCGAACGGACGGAGGGTAAGTAGCATGAGGTTCACGAAATCCTGGCACCTTGGTGTGGTGGCCGCGCTGTTGGCCAGTTTGAGCATGGCGCAGACCCGAATTGACGGGACCATAGAGGGAACGGTCCTGGACAGCCAGGGACTCGCCGTCCCCGGCGCGACCGTGACCGTGTCCAGCCCGGCCCTGATCCAGGCGGCCGTCGTGACGACCGGTCCGGAGGGCCGCTACCGCGCGACGCAACTCCCCGTCGGCACGTACACAGGCCGGGTTGAGATGCCCGGGTTCAAGACGCGGGCGCTGACCGGGATCGAGCTCTCCGTCGGCCGGATTCTCGTGATGAACGCCACGCTCGAGCCCGGCGGGGCAGCGGAGTCGCTCACCGTGGTGGCGGAGACCCCGGTCATCGACACGCAGCAGGTGAAGAACGTCCAGACCATCACCAAGGAGGTCATCGACAATCTGCCGCTCTCTCGCGACCCGGTCACCGGGCCATCGCAACTCGCTCCCGGCGTCGTCGAGCGCACGTCCTCGGGCTCGCGGCGCAACGAGACCAACTACCTTCTCGACGGCGCGAACGTCCAGGAGCCCGATACGGGCTTTGCTTCGGCCGCCATCAGCTGGGATGCCATTGAGGAGATCGAGCTCATCACCACCTCGAACCCGATGGAGAACTACGCCGCCATCGGTGGCACGCTGAACCTCGTCACCCGCACCGGCAGTAACAAGTTCCAGGGCATGGGCTCGTATTACTTCACGAACAAGGGCCTCTCCCAGGTTCAGCTGCCGGTGGAGCACTCGAACACGCTTCAGATCACCGAGCCCAGCCGTTCGGAGTACGAGCGCGAGATGTCGGCGCGGGTCTCCGGTCCGATCATGAAGGATCGGCTGTGGTTTATCGCCAACTACCGGCGTTACGCGGATGAGAAGGGCGGCACCTTCCTTCCCGCGAACATCCGCGGCACGCAGTACGACAACTACTCCGCTCCTTTGAAGCAGAACTTCGTCTTCGCAAAGTTGACGGCCCAGATCAAGCCGTCCCTGCGCTGGTTCGGGAGTTGGAACTATGCGGACGGGGACGCCCCCCAGGACCTGACCGCTCCCCCCGCGCGCCGAACCCAGGAAGCGACGCGGCATCACCAGCAGTGGCAGTGGACCGCGTCGAGCCAGGCTATCTGGACGATCTCGAAGGCCACCCTGCTCGACGCCCGCGTCGGGCTGCGTCGCTTCAAGTTCGACGGGACCTCGCAGGATGGAACCGAGAAGAACTTCTCCTTCCGCGATGAGTTCAGCGGCTATGAGTATGGACGCTGGACGGTGGGACGGTCCGCAACGGACAAGACCAACTACTCGGGCTCGGTGGCGGTCACCCACTTCAAGGACGGCTGGGCGGGCTCGCACGAACTCAAGGGTGGTCTGGAGTACCAGTATCTTGATGGCGGATTCTTCTTCTCGAGCGAAAACTCGGTCGGCCAGTGGCGGACCTACAAAGACAACCTCTACTACTACCGGGGACTGCTCGGCCTGTCCGGCCCGGACCCCACGCGAGGTGACGGCCTCCTCACTTTCCTCACCGCCTCCACCGAGGAGTTGGGGAGCGGCGTGCCCAACGTCCTTGGTCGCTGGGGCGGGTTTTTCAGCGACGTATGGCGCGTCAACCCCCGTCTCACCCTGAACCTCGGACTGCGATACGACATTACGAAGTCGAAGATCGACGACCTCTCGAAGCCGCCCTCGGACGCTCTCGCGCAGGCGATCGGGCAGGCGGTCTTCGTGCCCCGCTGGGGCGTCAACCCCTTCGGGCAACTCAGCTCCGCCGGCAAGGACGACCGGATGCCCTGGAAGGGGTTCTCGGGTCAGCTGGGCGCCGCCTTCGACCTGACCGGCGACGGCAAGACGATCCTGAAGGCCAGCGGCGCCAAGTACCAGGAACGACTTCTGGGCTGGCATGTGGGCTACGGAGTGCCCACCGGGCAGGCCAGTTTCCTGATCAACTGGTGGGACCTGAACGGCAACCAGCTGCCTGACCTCCCGGGCATCGATCGCTACGCCCAGGCCAACAACGCGAGCCCCCTTGCCCTCCAGAGCACGACCTGGCACGAAAACATCGACCCCAACATCAAGACGCCCTATGTGCGCGAGCTGCGGCTTGCCCTCGAGCGGGAGATGGGCGGCTTCAACGTAGGCGTCGCCGGGGTGTACCGGGACCGGAAGAACCAGATCAGCGGGCTGCTCTATGACCTCAACACGGGCAAATATTGGAGCGATGTCGATTCGGGCTATTGGGTGCCCTTCCAGACCACTGTGCCAGCGTCCGGCGGCAGTTTTCCGGCAGTTCCCGTGACCGTCTACTTTCAGAAGACGAACGCTCCCGCCGCCTTCACCCGTGTCACCAACGTCGATCAAGCAGAGGCCACGTACCAGGCGCTCGAGCTGACCACCAACAAGCGCTGGAACGGGAAGTACATGGTCGGTGGCTCGGTTGTCTTTTCGAAAAACTCCGGCAACTACGAGATCCTCGGTGACACCAACGGCCTTGACCAGTTCCAGACCCCTAACTACGAGGTCAATCGTGCGGACTCGCGGGAGCCTTTCGACCGCCCGGTGGTGGTGAAGATCTTCGGAAGCGTCGCGCTTCCCGTGGGAGTGAGGGGATCGTTCAACTTCCGCTTCATTCAGGGGGCGCCGTGGAACCGCACCGTGACCGTGCAGCCGCCGGCCGCGTGGGCCAGCGCCAACGGGGTCTCCACCGCCAGCCAGACGATCTGGGTCGAGCCCCGGGGAGATCGACGCGACCAGTCCATCAGCAACCTGGATCTTCGCCTGGAGAAGGTCCTCCGCCTCGCGAGCGGCCACCAGATGGGTCTGTACCTTGACCTGTTCAACGCGACCGGCTTCTCGTACCTGAACTTCCAGTCGAACCCGGGAGGCACCTGGGCGCCGACCAACGTCAATGTCACCACGGGCACGTACAGCCCCGCGTCGCTCGGCGCTCGCAGTCAGGTGGGGGTACGGACGATTCAGTTCGGCGTCCGTTACAACTTCAACTAGCCGGACGCCGCGAACAGACGGCGCTTCGGCGTGCGGGTCACGGGCCAGGTATGGTCGGTGTAGCCCGGTTGGGAGGAAAGTATCGATGAAACGGACCCCGGCGGACCTGATCGCATTGCTGGTGCTCCTGGTCTGGTCGTCCGCGACCGCCGCTTCATTGTCACCGACGTCGCCGAAATCCGCGCCCACGCCACAGGCTTCGACGAAACCTCCGCGGCCGCACATCGTGTTGCTGCTGGCCGACGACCTCGGGTGGGGCGACGTCGGCTTCAACGGCAGCAGCATCAAGACCCCGAACATCGACTCCCTCGCTCAGAGCGGGGTGCGGCTCGAGCAGTTCTACGTCCAGCCCATCTGCACCCCGACCCGCGCGGCTCTGCTGACCGGCCGCTACCCGATGCGACTCGGAATGCAGGTCGGGGTTGTTCGTCCATGGTCGGATCATGGCCTGCCCCTTGAGGAACGGACCATGGCGAACGCGCTGCGCGATGCCGGCTACGCGACGGCGATTTTCGGGAAATGGCACCTCGGCCACGCGAGGCCCGACTACCTGCCGACCCGCCGAGGGTTCGATCGACAGTACGGCCTTTACAACGGCGCCATCGACTACTTCACCCACATACGCGACGGAGGGTTCGACTGGCACAAGGACGACAAGGTGAATCGCGACGAGGGCTACGCCACCGATCTGCTCGCGAAAGCGGCCATCGAGTTCATCGCCGGGCACGACAAGGCCCGGCCCATGTTCCTCTACGTGCCCTTCAATGCCCCGCACACGCCGGCCCAGGCGCCCGAGGCCTATCTTGCGAAGTACGCTCACATTCAGGAGAAGAACCCGCGGATCCACGCGGCGATGGTCACGGCCATGGACGACGCCATTGGCCGGATCATTGAAGCGCTTCGGCAGCGAGGCTTCAGTGAGGAGAACACTCTGATCTTCTTCGCTTCGGACAACGGCGGCATACTGGGGTACAGCTCCAACGGGAGCTTCCGCGCCGGCAAGGGCAGGTTGTACGAGGGCGGCGTGCGCTCTCCCGC
The DNA here is from genome assembly GCA_964494295.1 of uncultured Acidobacteriota bacterium. Taxonomy (GTDB): domain Bacteria; phylum Acidobacteriota; class Vicinamibacteria; order Fen-336; family JAGNNV01; genus JAGNNV01. The sequence continues at coordinate 8,850 of CAZBTT010000019.1, read as the reverse complement.
GCTGATCTCCTGGCCCGGCAAGCTGCCCCGGGGAAAAACCGTGCGGCCGCCCCTTCATATCGTGGATCTCTACCCGACTCTCCTGGGCCTCGCCGGGGCAAGCCTGAAGCAGTCGTTGCCCCTCGATGGTCGCGATGCCTGGCCGACCATCGCTGAAGGCGCCAAGTCCCCGCACGATGTCATCGTCCACAACGTGACCCCGTGGTCTGGCGCGATCCGCGTCGGCGACTGGAAGCTCGTGCACAACGGCGGCCATCCCGCCAACGACACCCAGGCCCCGGAGCGGGAGACCATCGAGCTGTTCAACATCGCCGAGGATCCCGGCGAGAAGAACGACCAGCGCGAGCGTCAACCGGAGATCTTCGCCCGCATGCACGAGCAACTGAAGGCGATCCGGGCCAGCGCCGTCAAGCCCATCCTCACGCCGAACGAGGCGCCTCCCGGATTCAAGGCACCCGCGGTGTGGGGCGAACGCTGAGCCCCGCCCCTGGTCAAGCGCCGTGGACACCATGAAAACAAGTCGCCTCAGTTTCCTCGTCACCGTCGGGCTCGCCATCGCGGGGCCGGTGGCCGCGTCCGCGAACGCCGCGGAGCAACGACGTCCGAACATCCTGTTCATCATGTCCGACGACCACACCACGCAGGCCATCGGGGCCTACGGGGGGCGCCTGGCCGGGCTCGATCCGACACCCAACATCGATGCGCTGGCGCGGAACGGGATCCGCTTCACTCGCGCCTACGCCAACAACTCGATCTGCACGCCCTCCCGGGCCAGCATCATCACCGGGCAGTACCCCCAGCGAAATGGGGTTTTCGATCTCGACGGCGAGATTGCCCCAGAGAAGCAGTTTCTCCCCCTGGAGTTCCGGAAGGCGGGTTACCAGACCGCGGTGATCGGGAAATGGCATCTGAAGCGGGAACCCGCGTCCTTCGACTACTACTACGTTCTGCCCGGTCAGGGTGCTTACTACGACCCGACCTTCCTCCTGCGGGGCCCCAAGCCCTGGCCCGAAAACACGGTGCGGAAAGAGGGCGAACATTCGAGCGACGCCATCACGGACGCGAGCCTGGAGTGGCTCAAAAACGGGCGCGACAAGGCGCGGCCCTTTTTCCTGATGCATCAGTTCAAGGCCCCGCACGACATGTTCGTGAACGCGCGCCGCTACGACAGCTACCTGGCGGACATCGAGATTCCGAAGCCCTCTAACCTCTTCAGCCCGCCCGCGGGCTCCGTCGGTTCGCGTGGCCTGGGGTCCGGCATCGGGCGGGTCCACGCCCCGTGGACCCTGGGCAAGAGGCTGGGCATTCCGGACCACCTCGACGAGCGGGCGTATGTGGAGGCCAGCTACCAGCTGTTTCTCAAGCGCTACTTGCGCTGCGTCAAGGGTATCGACGACAACATCAAACGTCTCCTCGACCACCTTCGCGAGACCGGCGAACTGGACAACACGGTCATCGTCTACACCAGTGACCAGGGCTACCTTCTCGGTGAGCACGACCTCATGGACAAGCGCTGGATGTACGAGGAGTCCATGCGGATGCCGCTCATCGTCCATTGGCCAAAGGGGGTGGAGAAGGGCCGCACCAACGACTGGCTCATCGACAACACGGACCTGGCCCCGACCCTGCTCGGGCTCGCCGGAGTCGAAACCCCTTCGTACATGCAGGGCCGGAGCTTCGTCAGGGCGCTCAAGGGGGAGCGTCGCCCGGACGACTGGCGCAAGGCCACCTACTACCGGTACTGGATGCACATGGCCCACTCGCTGGCCGTGCCCGCCCACTTCGGCATTCGCAGCGAGCGCTACAAGCTGATCTTCTTCTATGGTCTCGACCGAACGAATCCCGACAACAGCCCCACCCCGGCCGCCTGGGAGCTCTACGACCTCGAGAACGATCCGGGAGAGATGGAGAACGTCTATGGCCAACCCGCGTATGCAGGGATCGTCGCTTCCATGAAAGCTCAGCTCAGACAGACTCGCGAAGCGCTGGGTGAGACCGACAAGAACTTCCCGGCGATTCAGCGAGTCATCGATGCCAATTGGACGGCGGCACGCGAGTCGAATCAGCGGGATCCGAACAGGAAGCCCTGAGGGCGAAAGAGGGAGGAATGCCGATGAAGGGCGCGCAGAAATCATTGGGCGTGACGCGGACCAGGGTTCGTGGGATCGGTCTCGTCGCCATGGGTGTTTTCGGATGGCTGCTGCTTGGAGCGGCAACCGAGAGCGGCGCCGCCACCCGCCCCGTCAATCTTCCCAACATCGTCATCATTCTCGCGGACGACCTGGGATACGGCGATGTCGGGATTTACAACCCGAAAGCCGCCTTCGCCACCCCCAATCTGGACAAGATGGCGCGGGCAGGAATCCGGTTTACCGACGCCAATAGCCCGGCGACGATCTGCACGCCCACCCGCTACAGCCTGCAGACGGGGCGCATGGCCTTCCGCACCGGAAGGCCCTCCGGGGCGTTCGAAGGCCCCGGTGGACCGAGCCTGATCGAGCCTTCGCGGCTGACCATAGCCAGCATGCTGCAAAAACGCGGGTATACGACGGCGCTGTACGGCAAGTGGCATATCGGCCTCACCTGGGTGGACGCCGAGGGGAAGCGGATCGAGGGTCAGAACCTGGCGGCTGTCCAGCGCATCGACTACAAGCGAAGCATGCCTCTCCCGGACGGGCCCGTGAATCGGGGGTACGACTACTTCTTCGGAACCCCTAACTGCCCGACGACCGATCCGCTCTATGTGTACATCGACCAGGACCAGGTACCCGTTCCCGCGACCGGCCTCCTCGACAAGAAGAAGCTCCCTGACCACCCCTTCGCCTGGGACAACGATGTAGGCATGGTGGCGCCCGACTATCGCTTCGAGGGGACCGATCAGCTCTTCCTGGATAAGGCGGTGGGCTTCTTGAAGAGCCACAAAAAGAGTCGGCCCGATAAGCCCTTCTTTCTGGTGCTCTCAACCCAGTCGGCCCATGCGCCTTCTTTCCCTGCCCCCGAATTCAAGGGACGCACATCGGCCGGACCCCATGGCGATTTCATCTTCGAACTGGACACGATCGTGGGAAGGCTGCTGAGCACCCTCTCCGATCTGGGCCTCGAGAAGGACACGCTGGTGATGTTCTCCAGCGACAACGGGCCCGAGGTGAGGACCACCCACCTGATGCGCACGATGTACGGCCATGATGGTGCGCGGCCCTGGCGCGGGGTGAAGCGTGACGGATGGGAAGGCGGACACCGCGTTCCCTTCATCGCGCGCTGGCCGGGGCGCATCGCGCCCGGCAAGGTCTCCGCCCAGACCATGACCTTGACCGACGTGATGGCGACGGTCGCGTCGGTCGCCGGTGTCGCGCTGCCCGACGACGCGGCCGAGGACAGCTACGACATGCTGCCGGCGCTGCTGGGCACGCAGCCCGAGTCCAAGCCGATCCGCCCCTACACCCTGACCCAGAGTCATCGGTTGGGGCCTGTGGAAGGCTCACGCGCTCAGCTCCAGATCCGGCGTGGCCCATGGAAGTACCTCGATCACAAGAGTTCCGGTGGCAACGACTACGCGACGAAGCCTGAGTTACAGGGGTACCAGCTGCCCGAGAGGGCGCCGGAAGCGCCGGGCCAGCTCTACAACCTGGAAGATGATCCGGGTGAAACCCGGAATCTCTACAACGAGCGGCCGGAAATTGTGAAGGAGTTGCAGGCGCTTCTGGCGGAAACGAAGGCCAGCGGCCGCAGCGCTGGTCGAGGAAGGACTCCATCCGCCATGCCGGGACGGGCGACTCGATAGGTCATTGGGACAAATCCTGGACGCAACAACCATCAGGACGCAATAGCAGAGGGAACTGATAACGATGATCGGAAAGAATACGTTGGCCCTGCTCATGGCCGCCTTCGCCGCCGCGACAGTCTCGGCCCAGGAACCACGCCGGCAGCCTAACTTCGTGCTCGTCTTGATGGACGACCTGGGGTGGAAGGATCTCGGCGTTACGGGAAGCCTCTACCACCAGACACCGAACATCGACAGGATCGCGAGGGCCGGGGCGATGTTCAATCAGGCCTACTCAGCGGCTCCGCTGTGCAGCCCATCCCGCGGCGCTCTCTTGTCGGGCAAGGCGCCGGCTCGCACCGCGCTGACCAATGTCATCCGGGGATTCGATGATCCGTATGGGGGACTGCACGAGATCACCAAGCCCATGGAATGGCCCAATGGCAACACCCAGTATCTCGAAGGCTTCGCCCGCCATGTGCTTCCCCTCGAGGAAGTGACCATCGCCGAAGCCCTTGCCGAGGCCGGCTATGTCACCGGCTACTACGGCAAGTGGCACGTTGGCCAGAATCCGGCCTTTAATCCCGACAAGCAAGGCTTTCGACACGTCAACATTCTTGGAGAGAAGGATGGGGGACCTTCAGGGGACAGGCTCGACGGAGACCCCAAGTGGATGCGCACCCTGACCAGCGAGGCCGTTCGTTTCATCGAGGAACAGAAGGAAAAGCCGTTCTTCCTGATGGTCTCCCACTGGGCCGTGCACCGCCCCCATAAGGCGCACCCGGAACTGGTCGCGAAGTATCGGGCCCTTCCCACTACGGACCAGGGCGATCCTGTTTACGCCGCCATGCTCGAGACCGCAGACGAAAATATCGGCGTCATCGACGCCACGCTCAAGCGCCTTGGGCTCCAGGACAACACGGTCTTCATTTTCGCCTCAGACAATGGAGGACTGACCCTGGGGCCTGACACCTCCAACTACCCTCTCATGGGAGGGAAGTCGTTCCCCTACGAAGGCGGCAATCGCACGCCCCTCTTTATCCGCTGGCCCTCTCGGATCAAGCCGGGTTCCAAGAGCGACAGCCGCGTCATCCACATGGATCTCTACCCCACGATGCTCGAGATGGCAGGGCTTCCCTTGCGGCCACGCCAGCATGTCGATGGGCGGAGCCTCATGCCGCTGCTGACCGGCGGCGGCGCCTTGCCGGAACGTGACCTCTTCTTTCACTTCCCCCATCCCACCCACGCTACCGGTCCTTACGCCTCCATCATCTCCGCGAATTGGAAGCTCATCCGTTGGTACAACGACACTTCAGGAGCGTATTCGCTGTTCAATCTCGCGGAGGACCCGGGAGAGCTCGTGGACCTGGCGGACCGCCTCCCCGATCGCGTCAAGGACCTGAACGACCGTCTGGTTCGCTGGCAGCGTGAGACAAACGCGCAGATGCCGCTTCCGAATCCCCGCTTCGATCCATCGCTTCCGGCGGTGAGGGACAAGGCCTTCGCCATCCGGCTCGCCCTGAAAGAGCGGGCGGAGTTCGAGCGGCGTCTGAAGGAGTACCAGGCGAGGGTCTCCGGATCCACGCCCAAGTAAGCCCCCGAACGGCTGGTCAGTCTGCATGATCGGAGCGGAGGCGAGCCGCCAGCAGTTCCGGCATCGAGGCGGCGAGAGCCTCGATGTGCTCGGGCCCGGTGCCGCAGCATCCACCAAGCAGGCGCGCGCCCGCGGCAACCCATGAGGCGGCCGTAGTGGCCAGATCCGCGGGCGCAATCACATCCACGAAGTTCCAGTGCGGCTTGGTGAAATACCCGGACTCGGGGTACACGCCGATCGGTCCCGACCACCGCTGTCGAACCAGTTCGATGGCCCGGGGAATGGCTTCGATCTCGCTGTGCATGATGTTGACCACGGACGGTCCAATTGGGATAAGGGCGTCCAGCACCGTGATCAACTCGAGATCGGGGTGGTCGAAGCTGACGATGCGGCCGTCCTTTGCCATCCTGCAGGCGACCCCGAGCCACACGGGGAGTCCCGTCTCCCGCGCCGCCTGCATCGCACGCGACGCGTGGCTCGTCTCAACGATCATCTCCAAAGCGATCAGGTCGACGCCCGCGTCCAACAGCAGGCCGGCCGCTTCCCGGTAGGCCTCGAGTTCCTTTTCGGGGCCGAGAAACGCGCCTTGATCGAAGCCGGGCGGCTCCGTCGAGATCGAACCCGCCACGGCCACCTCTGGAGCGCCGGCGTTCTCTCTTGCCTGACGCGCGAGCCTGACTGCGCCGCGGTGGACCTCTTCGATCTGGTTGCCATAGCCCGCGGGTTCGAGCATCTGCCGGGTCGATCCGAAGGTGTTGGTGATGATCACCCTGGCCCCGGCGCGGATGTAGTCCTCGTGGATTTCACGGACGACGTCTGGATGGGTGAGCACGGCTGCTCCGCTCCAGGCGATCTTGTCCATGGGCACGCCGCGCCGTTGCAGCTCAGTGCCCATGGCCCCATCGATCAGGAGGATCCGGTCGGCTTCGAGCTGCCGCCGCCCGGGTTGTTTCATGCGGAATCCGTGCTCAGCGCGCGTTCGCGTCCACGAAGGCCGCCAGGTCGTTCTTGAACTTCTGCATCGACGGCGGGTGCACATACATCATGTGACCTGCATCGTAGTAAGCGATAGCGGCGTTGCTCCGCACCGCCTCGGTGACCGCGAGATGCTCGACGGCGTACTCCGCGGTGCGATACGGGCAGGCCAGATCGAAATAGCCGGTCTGGATCAGGACCTTCATCCTGGGATTCAGGGTCATGGCATGGCCAAGGTCCTCAATGGTATTGGCGAAGGGCATCCTTGAACCACTGGGCCGGGTGTGGCGTTCGTCCCAGTCTTTCCACAGGCCGGCGGACAAGACGTAGCTCCGGTCGGACTCCACCTTGAGTTCCTGCCGGTAGTAGTCATTGAACGTGGCCACGATCGCGGGCGCTATGGCGCTTCCGTACGGATCGTAGGGCATGGTTTCCGCCAGAGGGTTCAAGGTCCCGCTGGTGTAGCGGGTGTCCACTCGGCCGGTGACCACTCCCTTGTTACGCATCAGCTCCTGAAGAAAATGACCTTCGCTCATCCTGAGGTTCGCCTTGTCCCAATAGTCAGCACTCACCCCCGTGTAGCGGGCGAGGCCAGCGAGGACCTTCTGCCGCTCCGCGGCCGTGGCCCTCGAGCCTTTGAAGAGGACAGGCGCGTAAACCTCCTCGGCGAAGGCCTCGACCTCGCGCAGGAAGGGCTGCAGCTGGGCCGGCCGGTTGGCCAGCACCTGATGATACCAGGCGGTGGCCGCGTAGGTGGAGAGGTAGTTGACATCGGCGTCCCTGAGACTCAGCCCGGCGTTTCCGCTGGCGAAGTCGAAGTACGGTGAGACGAGGACGACTCCGTTCAGGGCGACGTTGTGTTTGTCGAGAAGCTCGTAGGCCACCCCGGCGGTGCGCATACCGCCGTAGCTTTCGCCAAGAATGAACTTGGGCGCGGCCCAGCGCCCGTACTGGTTCAGGTAGCGCACGATGAAGTCGGACACCGACTTGATGTCCTGGTCGATGCCCCAGAAATCCTTCCCCTCGCCCTTGCCGATGGGACGGGAGAAGCCGGTGCCCACAGGGTCGATCATCACCAGATCGGCGCGGTCGAGGATGGTGAACTCGTTCTCCACGGTGCGGAACGGCCCCCGCGTATTAGGGACCAGGTCCTCGAGCACCGTGCGCTTCGGGCCGAGGATGCCCATGTGCAGCCAGGCGGAGGCCGAGCCGGGCCCGCCGTTGTAGGCGAACATGATCGGGCGGGTGCGTGGGTCTCCGCCGTTCTTCACGTACGCGGTGAAGCCGAAGAGTGCGATCGGCTCGTCCTTGTCGTTCGTGATGAGCATGGTGCCGGCGGTGGCGGTGTACGCGAGCACCGCGCCGCCGATCTTCATCTCGTGTCTGGTGGTCCAGACCTTCGCCGCGGGGGCCGCCCTGACCAATGGCGTGGGCGAGGCGTCGGCCTTCGGTTGGGCCTCCTGCGGGTCGGCCGCCCTGACGAGGCCCTGGGGAGCGGTGAGCGCAAGCGCCGCCACGGACGCGGACAGGGTGACGAGCATCTTCAACCGACGGACTGGCATAGTCATCGGAAAAGTATAGGTCGCCGCCCGCCGGGGCTTCCGACCCTGCCGGAGGCCGAGCCCCGACGCGCCGCCCCCTGCGCTACGGCATCGCCTGAAGGCTCGCGATCAGGCGATGGACCTGCGGATCGCCCGGGCGAAGGATCCGCAGTCGCTCGGCCCAATCCAAGGCCTGGGCTCTGCGGCCGGACTGCGCATAGAACACCGAAAGGGCGTACGGCATCGCCGGGTCTTCGGGGTCGAGCTGTTGCGCCCGCAGCAGGGAAGCTTCGGCGAGGTTCTTTCGACCCATCTGGTCCAGGGCGAGGCCGTAGTTGTAATGCACTTTCGCCTGGGTCGGCAGAAGCTTCGCGGCCTCGGCAAGGGAGGCGGTCGCCTCCTGCATGCGCTTGCCCTCCGCCAGCAGCAGCCCAAGAGAGTAGTGAAGGTCGCCGATTCGCGGGTTCCGCTTGAGACCCTCGACGAGAAGCCTTTCGGCGTCGGCATTTCGCCCGAGATCGTTGTACATCTGGGCCAGATTGGCTCGCGCAGCGATGAAGTCCGGATCGATCTTCAGAGCGCCGAGATAGTGTCTTTCGGCCAGCTCTTGCCGGCCCGTGTTTCCGTAGACGAGAGCGAGATTGAACTGTGCGGACGACATGTCCAGGGCGACGCTCTGGGCCGCGATGTACTCGGACAGCGCGGCCTCGAAGGCCGAACGAACCGATGCTGGCAGCTGATCGACGGGAAGCGAAGAGAGATTGCGCGCTGCGGCGATGCGCACGGCCCGAACCGGATCGACGAGCAGGGGGGTCAGAGTCTCGACGCGTTGCGAGGCGCTCAATCCCTCCACACTGTCCGCCGCCGCGCGCAGTTCGGGGTCCGGGCTAAGCGCCGCTCTGACCCGGGCTTCCGCTCCGATGTATGGCTCGTGCCGCAGTTCGGCGAGGGCGCTGGCGCGGACGATGGGTGGAAGATCG
>CAZBTT010000018.1:0-20634 GCA_964494295.1 uncultured Acidobacteriota bacterium | reverse complement strand
GTCTTCGGCCTCGTCAACCTGGGCCGGGTGAGCGTGGCCGCGGAGGCTCAGCCCGGACTCGGGCAGCTGCAACTCGTAACGGGCGGCGCCTTCGAGACGCTCGGGCTTCCTCTTGCGCTGGGTCGCGGTATCGGAATGGAGGACGACAAGCCCAACGCGGAAGCCGTGGCCGTCATCAGTCATGGATACTGGCAGCGCCGGTTCGGCGGCGACCCCGCGATTCTCGGGAAATCGATGTTCGTCAACGGAAAGCCGGTTTCCGTCGTGGGTGTCACGCCCGCACGTTTCACCGGAGTTAATCCCGGCAACGCGGACGACATGTGGATGCCGCTCGAGACCATCCGACTGATCGCGCCGGAGCGCGTTCGCGACGGCGCGGGCTTCGCCCAGAACGACTTCTGGTGGGTGCCGATCATGGGTCGCCTCAAACCGGGTATGGAGGCGGGGGCGGCTCAGGCGAATGTCGAGACCGTCTTCAAACAGATGGTGATGGACGGGATCACGGTGACGGGGACGCCTCCGGTGATTCCCTCTGTCGAACTCACCCCCGGCGGTCAGGGCATCGACCAGATCCGCCGTGAGCTGGACACGCCGCTCACCATCATGATGGCGGTGGTGTTCGTGGTAGCGCTCATCGCCTGCGCCAACGTCGCGAATCTTCTCCTCGCCCGCGCCGCGGTCCGTCAGAAGGAGATCGCGATCCGGCTGTCCCTTGGAACAAATCGATCGCGTCTGATCCGACAGCTCCTGACCGAGAGCGCTCTCCTCGCGGGCCTCGGGACGACCCTTGGTTTCGCGCTTGCCTTCGCGGGCAGCCGTTTCATGGTCGGCATGATGGGCCGAGGCGACCGTCCGATGACGCTCGACCTTTCTCCCGATCTCACGATTCTGGCCTTCACCGCGGCCGCGGGCGCTCTCACAACACTCGTGTTCGGTTTGGCGCCCGCGCTCCGCGCCACCGCCATCGAGCCCTTCGCCACCCTTCGCGAGAGCAGCGCCGGGGCGGGCGGCGGCAAGACCATCGGCCTCGCCCGTGCGCTGGTGGTCGGTCAGGTCGCGCTCTCTCTGGTTCTCCTCGCGGGCGCCGGCCTCTTCGTGCGCACTCTTCACAATCTCCGAAACGTCGACCTCGGCTTTGAGGAATCGGGCCTGCTGCTCTTTGGCGTCAACGGGCTTCAAGGCGGTTTCAAAGATGCGGCCCTCGCCGATCTCTACGAACGAATCCAGACGAATCTCGAGGCGGTGCCAGGGGTCCAGTCGGCCACCCTGACTCCCTTCCCTCTTCTCGCCAGTTCGTCGAGCAATTATTCGCTCACCATTCCCGGCTACGTCCCCAAGCCCGATGAGAGGATGGTCGCGCGTGTCCTGCACGTCGGCAACCGCTTCTTCGAAACCATGGGCCTGCGACTCGCGCTGGGCCGGACGCTCGAGGCGAAGGATCGAGAAGATGCGCCGCTCGTGGCCGTGGCGAATCACGCGTTCGTCAGGAAGTACCTGGAGGGAACAACCGGCCTCGGCCGGACGTTCAGCTTCGGGCGAAGCGGGGAGAAACCGGTCGAGATCGTCGGCATAGCGAACGACGCGAAATACGATCGGATCCGTGGCGACATCCAGCCGACCCTCTATGTCCCGATGCGCCAGAACATGCAGGCGTTCAGCACCGCTTTCTTCGAAGTCAAGACCTCGCGCGAACCGCTTTCGATCGTCCCCGATGTCCGCAAGGCGGTGGCCGCGGTGAATCCCTCGCTGCCACTCTTCGAGATCAAGACTCAGACTCAGCAGATCGACCAGCTGCTCCTCCCGGAGCGTATGTTCGCGACACTCACCACGTTCTTTGGAGCGCTGGCGCTTGCCCTCGTCTGTGTGGGCCTTTACGGGATCATTTCGTACGGTGTGGCGATGCGGACCACCGAGATCGGAGTTCGGATGGCGCTCGGCGCTCGCTCCGAGGACATCGTGCGCATGGTCCTTCGTGAAACCGCCTCTCTCGTCTCCAAAGGGGTCGCGATCGGCTTGCCGATCGCCTTCGCCGCGGGCCACTTCGCGGCCGGCGTGGTGGCGAGCCTGCTCTTCGGGCTCCAGCCGACCGACGCCTTGAGCCTGGGCGCGGCGACGTTGGTGATGGTTCTGATCGGGTCGCTCGCCGGGGTTCTGCCGGCGCGGCGCGCGTCGAGCGTCGCGCCGATGGCGGCCCTGCGCTGCGAATAGGAGGCCGGGCCGCTTAGCGCCACAAGCCGAGGGCGCGGGCCGCACCGGACGCCGCCAGAAGGACGGCGTTTCCACGCGCAGAGCCCGCGCACCGGGCAGGCCGCGACGCAAGCAGGGCCCGAAGCACTCGTCCGATCGCGCGCGAGCGGGCCCGGCCACGGGGAGGCGGGACGGGCAGACACTCAAAAATATGTGTTGACACACACATTCGTTCGCGGTATGGTTCCGCCGTGGGACAGAAACTGATTCAACGTCTGCAGCAGACGAAGCCTCTGGAGAGCCCGGTCGATGAGGCCCTCGTGAGCCTCATGGTCGCGAGCTCGTGGCTCAGCGAGCGCCTCGAACGCGCCCTTCAGGGGCTGGACGTGAGCATGCCGCAGTACAACGTCCTTCGCATTCTCGGAGGCGCTCAGCCCCACGGCCACCCGCGCTGCGAGGTGGCCCGGCGCATGATCGATCGTGCTCCTGATGTCACCCGCCTCCTCGACCGGCTGGAGAGCCGGGGCCTCGTCGCCCGCGAGCGCGACGCGCAGGACGCGCGCCGGTCGCGGGCCAGGATCACTCCCGCGGGCGTCGACGTCCTTCACCGCGCCACCGCAGCCCTCGGGGCGGTGGACGCCGAGGTGGCGAAGCGCCTCACCACGCCCGAGCAAAGAGAGCTTTCGCGCCTGTGTGAAGCCTTGTTCGGTCCCGACGTGGAGTGACGACCCCTTTTTTTGACCATTTTCGTGTTTCAACACATATAAGGAAAACCAACCATGACCACCCTGACCTCCCCCTATCCCTCAACCACGACGGCATCGCTGCCCGGTCGCAGCCTTGCCCTGCGCGGGTTGCGTGCGCTCCTCGCTACCGACCCCGACTGGTCCGCTACTGCGGCCCGCATGACACTCGGCGCGGTCATGCTGCCGCACGGCGCGCAGAAACTGCTCGGATGGTTCGGCGGCCCGGGCTTCGGGGGCGCCATGGGCTTCCTGACCGGGCCCATGGGCCTGCCCGCGCCCCTGGCGGCGCTGATCATCCTGATCGAGTCGCTCGGCGCGCTCGCCCTCGTCTTGGGAATCGCCGGACGCGCGATGGCGGCCGGAGTCGCGGCCATCATGGTCGGCGCCATCGCGACCGTGCACTACGCAAACGGCTTCTTCATGAATTGGGGCGGCAGCCAGCCCGGGGAAGGGTTTGAATACCACCTCCTGGCCATCGGCCTCGCCCTCGTCGTGATGCTGCGCGGCAGCGGGGCCGCCTCCGTCGATCGCCTGTTCGTGCGAAACCGGTGACCCGCGGCTCTTCGAGACGCCCCGCCTCACGCTCCGGTCGCGGGGTATGACGCCCGCCGCGCGTTTGCCCGCGATGGGGCTACTTGTAGAGCTCGCCTCGGAGGTACTTGAGGCCGGAGTCGCAAATCACCGTGACGATCCTCCGTCCCGGGCCCAAAGCCCTGGCGCGTTGTAGAGCGGCGAAAACATTGCTGCCCGAAGAGATGCCTCCGAAGATGCCCTCTTCGCGGGCCAGACGTCGCGCGGTGGCGAAGGCATCGTCGTCGCTCACCGCCACGATCTCGTCGATGAGATCCACGCGCGTGATCGAGGTGATGAAGCCGGCGCCCATGCCTTCGAGACGATGGCTGCCCGTGGGAGCGAGGCCCGACAACACACGCGATTTCTCGGGTTCGATGGCGACGCATCGCACGCCCGGAACCTTCTCCTTGTAGACCATCGCGTTCCCGGAGAAGCAACCGCCGGTTCCCACGCCCATGACGAACTCGTCGAACGTTCCGCCGAGTGCTTCGATCACTTCGCGGGCCATCGACGCGTAGCCGGCGCGATTGTCGGGATTGTTGAACTGATCAGTCCAGAAGGTATCGGGCTCGAGCGCCAACTCCTTCGCTCTGGCGATGCCATTGCGCACGAGTTCGGGCGAGGCGCGCCCGTTGTCACTCGGGATCATCTCGAGGGTCGCGCCGAAAGCGCGCATGGTCTGGAGTTTCTCCTCCGCGAAGGCGTCGGACGAGACGAAATGGGCCCGGTAGCCGCGCGACGCGCAGACCATCGCGAGCGAACTGCCGGTGCTTCCACCGGTGAAATCCACCACCCTCGCGCCCGGCTTGAGCTGACCACGGGCCAGAGCACCTTCGATCATCGAAAGCGCCATCCGATCCTTCATGCTGCCGGTGGGATTGGCCCCCTCGAACTTCACGAAGATGTCGGCGCTCCCCGGCTCCTTCAGCCTCTCGAGTTTGAAGAGCGGCGTGTTTCCGATCGTGACCACGGGTCCCGCCGATCAGGAAGCGACGGCGTCGAATTCGGCGAACATCTGCTGGGCCTCGGGCAGACTGGTGAGAGGGACGAAGTCGCAGGCCGCGCCAAACTCACCCCACAGGGCCAGAACCGCCGGGCTCTTGTGGGCGGCTTCGATGGCCGCGGCATCACGCCATTCGAACACTTCGACCAGAGTGCCGTCCGCGGCCCGCATGACGTACGCGGCTTTATCGCTGACCAGGTTCTCTGCTCGCAGAACCTGTATGTGTTTCTTCACCGCGGCGTGGAGTTGCGCCTCCATCTGCGGCTTGGGTTTGTAGGCGACGATGACAAAGCGGCCCATGAGTCTCTCCTCCGGTGGTGATGCGGCAAAAGCTACCTGAGCTTAGCCCCTGGCCGGCTACCGAAGACCGCTCACGAGGTAGAGCGAGTTCAAGAAGCGGCTCGAACTGTAGGCATACGCTCGACCGTCCTGGGAAACGGTGAGGAAGGGGTCAAACAGAACCCCCGCCTCGTCGAGCATCTCGATCTGGTGGAGGCGCGTGCGCGCGCCACCGCTGACCTTCATCCGATCGACGTAGCCGGTGCGACGGTCGAGTGCGCCGACCAGAAGCGATCCGGGCGTATCCCAGCGAAGGAGCTTCTCGTGCGCGGCGATCCGGAGGAGCGGTTTCGGGGCGCCCCCACTCACCGGCCACTCCCGCACCGAACCGTCGAGGTCCTGGATCGCGAGCCGGGAGCCGTCAGGTGAAATCGCCCAGGGTGCGCCGCGCCGCGATGTGATGACCGGGCCATCCACTTCAAAGAGACGTTGCGACGTTCCGGCGCTCGTATCGACCCGGTGAACCGATCGCTTGTCCGCTTCACGCACCTGGATCAGTACCGATGCGCCGTCTGGTGTGAAGAGTGCGTTCTCGATGCCGGACGGGCCGGTGAGGGCACGCGGTTCGCCTGCACCTACGCTCAGCAGAGAGAGATGAGTGGGTTCCTTCGCCGACATCGAGAGAGCGTGTTTCCCATCGGCCGAGAAGGCGAGGGAGAGACCTCCGCCGAGCTTGAGCGCGGGCGTGCCATCGGTCCCGCGCGAGAACGACGTGTATTCGTCCGAGAGTTCGAAGCCGGTGACAAGCAGCGTCTTCCCGTCGCTCGAAATGTCGAACAGGTCCGACCAGCCAAGCCAGGCGAGATCGCGTTCGCGGTTTTCGTCGGGCGCCTTGCTGGCGATGAAGGACGTGATCGACCCGCTCGCAAGCAGCACACGGCCATCCGCGGCCACATCCATCAGGACGAGGTGCTGGGGTGTCTGCCAGACCAGACGCGGTTCGCCCCCGTCCGCGGGGAACGCGCGCAGCGAAGAGGGTTCGCCGGGCAGGACGGCGGTGAACCAGATCTCTTTCCCGTCCGCCGACCAGTCGAGTCCTTCCGACGAGATCCACTCATCGCCGATCGGTGTCACCTTGCCATCCTTGGAGGCCACGGTCACCCGGCCGCGGTTGTCGCCGTAGCGGGCGTGGTCAAGAAATGCGACGCGGTCGCCCTGCGGTGAGACGCGCGCGTGGGAGACGTATCCCGTCGACTCGTGAACCACCTTGCCGAGGGGAAACTCGACGCGATCGCGGCCTTCCACACGACGCACCACTGCGAGTTCGCTCGAGCCCGGGATCCAGTCCGCTTCGCGAACGGATTCCAGCAGCGGACGCGGGTTCTTGCCGAGCAGCTCGACTTCGGCGAGTTTGCCGTCGGCCAGCCACGCCTCGTACTTCTGATCGAGGGAGAGTGCCATCTGGCCTTTCTCTGAAATCGAGAGAAGGCCCGCGTCGGGCAGACCGAGGTCGGTCGACTCGCGATTCTCCGAGTCGGTGCGGGTCATGAAAGTCCGGATCGGCCGACCGCCCCACGTTGCGCTGTAGACGATGGACGTCATGTCGCCGGAGAAGCGCGCGGCCCTTACCGTGCCGCGGTCGAACGTGATCTGGCGGACGCTCGGAGTCGAAGCGGGACGCCGGCCCGCGAACATTCCGGCGAGTACGGCGACGGCAATCACCGCGGCGACGCCGAGGATCGTCCGCAGGGGCGGCAAGCGGAAGGTACGGGCCGGGGTGATGAACCCTGAGATCGCCGAACCGTCGAGTGTGACGTTTTGAAGCGTGAAGGCCAGATCGCGCGCGGACTGGAAACGCTGATCGGGGTCTTTCTCGAGACAGCGGCTCACCACACTTTCGAGAACCGCCGGCACCTGACGGCCAGAGAGCGCCATCGCCGGCGGGTCGTCACGCAGAATCGCGGAAAGACTCTCAGCCTGTGAGTCACCCGGGAAGGCGCGTTTGCCCGTGACCATCTCGTAGAGCACGCAACCAAGCGCAAAAACGTCCGACCGGCGATCCGCGCGTTTGCCTTTCGCCTGTTCGGGCGACATATAGCCGAGTGTGCCCATGACGAGCCCGGCCTCAGTCGCGTGGGTCTTGGTGTTGCCCGCGGAGACATCGCCTTCGGCATCGGTCCGCGCGAGGCCGAAGTCGAGGACCTTGATCCGCCCGTCCGGCGTCACCATGATGTTCTCGGGTTTGAGATCCCGATGAACAATGTCCTTGTCGTGAGCGGCGGCAAGACCGTTCGCGAGTTGCGCGCCGTAATCCATCGCCTTTCGGAGCGGGAGCACGCCGCCCTTGAGTTTGGCCCGCAGCGTCTCGCCCTCGATCAGTTCGAGGGCCGCGTAGGTCGTATCGCCTTCGGTTCCAAAGTCGTGGATGGCCAGGATGTTTGGATGCGAGAGGGCCGCCACCGCCCGCGCCTCGCGTTCGAACCGGGCCAGACGGTCTGCGTCGCCCGCCAGCTCTTTCGGCAGGACCTTGATGGCGACATCCCGGCCGAGACGGGTGTCCTTCGCGCGGAACACCTCGCCCATTCCGCCCGCACCCAGCGACGAAACGACCTCGTAGGGGCCGAGCCTGGAACCGGGCGCCAAAGTCACGGGCGTACCTTACGCGGGATCATGCTTCGTAGACGAGAAACGGTCGGCCTACGTTCCCAACAAATTTCTGGCCGTGCTTCCGCCTGCTCCACGGGCACTCACGGGCGTAGCCCTGACGCCGGGGGTGCGGCCTCGCGGCGCCACGATCGAGAAGGTGCCAGCGTAGACATCGCGTCAGCAGTCCCACTCCTCATGCCGCACCGGCAGGCGGTTGAGCATCTGCCGATACACGGTCCAGTTCGGCATGAACCGACTCATCAAAGCCTTGAAGCGGGCGTTGTGACTCGCCTCCAGCAAATGGACCATCTCATGTACGACGACGTACTCGAGGCACTCGGCGGGCTTTTTCACCAGCTCAGTGTTCAGACGAATGCTTCGCGTCCGCGTGTTGCACGTCCCCCATCGCGTTCGCATGCGCTGCGTGAAGAGTTTGCCCACCTCCACGCCCATGACCGGCTCCCACTTCGCGAAGAGGGGTGCCACCGCCTCCTTCAGGCGGTCGCGGTGCCAGGCTTCAAGAACGGCCGCGCGATCTCGGGCTGAGGATCCGGGACGCACACGAAGCACAAGCTCGGCAGGCCGCAGTTCCACCGACGGCCGGGCCCTCACCTCCTCGACTCTCAGCAGATACCGCCGACCCCACACGTAGTGACTTTCGCGGTCGAGAAACTCGCAGGGCGTCTCACGGGGCTGTTGCCGCAGTCGAGTCTGCTGCTTGCGAATCCAACTGAGCTTGGCGATTGCGAAAAGCCGCAGCGTCTCGAGACCCATGCGAATCGGCACGGACATGCGGACTCGAGCTACCGGAGGGTGAACACTCAGGTGGATATTCCGAATGCGCTTACGGATGACATCGATGACGATGTCTCCAAGGGAGATCTGTTCTTGCGAATTGGCGGGACGATTCAGCAGGCAGAATCCTAGCGCTGCGAGTTTGCCACGTCGCCCGCATTCAACGGGCTCCCATGGCGGCGTAGGGCCACGCTCCCCGCGCAGGCCGGCCGGCAGCGCCAATGCATAAGATGCCCCGAAGATGACCGAGCTCTGGGAAGCCACGTTCACCGACAAGCAGATGATGTGGGGCGCCGAGCCGAGCCGGTCGGCGGTGTTCGCGCGGGACTACTTCGCGCGCGCGGGTGCGAAGGAGATCCTCATTCCGGGTATCGGCTACGGCCGGAACGCGAAGCCGTTTCTCGAGCGCGGGATGTCCGTGACCGGGATCGAGATCTCCGAGACGGCGATCGGTCTCGCACGGACGGGGATGGGGCTTGATATCCCGATTCACCACGGCTCCGTGACCGACATGCCGTTCGACGATCGGCGGTACGACGGCGTCTTCGCGTATGGGCTGCTCTACCTTCTCGACCATGCCGAGCGAGCGAAGTTTCTTCAGGACTGCCATGGCCAGTTGCGGAGGGGCGGGGCGATGATCTTCACCGTCATATCGAAGCAGGCTCCGATGTTCGGGCGAGGGACGAAGCTTGGAAACGACTGGTACGAGACTCACCCAGGCGTGAGGATCTTCTTCTACGATGCCGAGTCGATCCGGCGAGAGATCGGTCCCCACGGCGAGATCGAGATGTCGGAGATCGACGAACCGGTGACAGGTGGTGACACGTTCCCGTTCGTCAACGTGGTGTGCAGGACGGGGTGAGCACGGAAGGGGTCTGAGAATTCTTCGACGCGGCGAACCATCCAGGGCGTGGGCGCCACCCATGACGAAATCCTGGAGGATTCATGCTCGCCTATCCGCTTCTTGCAGTCATGCTCACGCTTCCGCTCCTCGAAAACCCGGCTCCCTCGAGATCGTCGTCGCTGAAATGGGAGCCCTCGCTCCTGATCCAGCTCGATGTCAGCGATCTGGACCGCTCGATCCGCTTCTACGAACAAACCCTCGGCTTCAAGATCGCCGAGCGGCGCGACGACCTTCAGTTCGCCAATGTCGATTGCGGTCTCACCGGGCTTCAGCTCGGTCTCTCCGCGGGCGGAAGCAAGCCGCCAGCGGCTGGATCCATAGTCCTCAACTTCGGCGTGATCGGCGACATCGAGGCGGCACGAAAGGATCTCGAGGCGAAAGGAGTCGTGTTCGTCGGTCCGACCGTGGTGATCCCGGGCAAGGTCCGTCTTGCGGAGTTCAAGGATCCCGACGGCTACCGCCTGCGGCTTGCCAAGGACGACAAGCAATAGACCCGCTGCTAGCGGATCGCGGCCAGGACAACGCCGCCGTCGTGCCTCAAGTGTGGAGTGACGGCGGGCCGCGAGTAACCTACGTATTCGCAAATGACTCGAGCCGCGTCCCGATTCCTGCCACAGGCTCGGACCTTCGTCACCGCGTGCGTTTTGCTGATCGCCGCTGTCGGGGTGGCCGCCGGGACGTTCGTGCTGCTTCCCGCTCGACTCAAGAGTCGCGTTCTGGCGCGCGCCGTGGATGTCGCCGACCGCGCCATGCGGCGCACCCATTTCACTGCGGAGTACCAGCCCGTCTACGCGCGCCTCCATCAGCTGGCCCTGACCGGGATGGGCTCGGGCTTCGACGGCGTGGCGGCGTCGGGCGAGGCGCATGCGATCCTCGAGTACCGGCGGCGACTCCTGCCGCTCGGGCAGGACAGGCTCGTGTTCGTCGACGGCGGCGCATATGAAGGCGAATACACCGACGCGCTGCTCGCCGCGTTCGCCGGCGCGGGACGGCCGATCGAGGTGCACGCCTTCGAGCCCGCATCCGCGGCGTTCGGCCGTCTCGCGAGCCGCTTCGCGGGCGACGCGCGCATCCACGCGAACCGGTCGGCCCTAGGCGAGCGGGCCGGCTTGCTGCCGCTGCGGATCCAGGCATCGGAGAAGATGAACACGCTGGTCGCCTCCGCCAGCGCCGAGGCGATCCGCACCGAGAGCGTGGAGGTAGCGACGCTCGACGCCTATTGCGAGGCACGCGGCATCGCGCGTATCGACATCCTGAAGCTCGACATCGAGGGCTTCGAACTGAACGCGCTCCGGGGCGCGCAGCGCCTGCTGCGCGCGGGGGACGTGAGGATCGTGCAGTTCGAGTTCGGCGCCTTCTCGCTCGAGAACCACGTCACCTTCGCGGAGATCGCCGCCTGGCTCGGCGCCGAGTACGAGATCCATCGGATCGTCGGCGACGGGTTGATTCCGGTCGCGGGACGCGACTCCGAGGAGACGGCCGGCGAGCTGCGCCGTCAGAACATCCTCGGCGGCAACTACGCGGCCTTCTCCAAGGACGTGCGCTGACCTCCCAGGTGCTCAGGTCTGCGGGAGCGCGGCGCGCGAGCTACAGGCGCGCGGCCACGACGTGGCGATAGAAGTCGGCCGGATTCAGCTCGCACCGTCTAACGAATCGCGGCCAGGACGACGCCGCCGCCGTGCTTTAGGTGGGGATTCGCGCGGGCGATCGCGACCGCCTCCGACTCGTCCCGCGCGGCGACGACGAAGTATCCGACGACCGGTTCGTTCGGGCGTCCCTCGGGGAACTCGTGGCGGGTCCCAACCAGTTCCGCGCCATCGGCGATGAGGCCGCGGTGCTGGAGATCCCCGAGCCACGCGCCGTACTCGTGTCGACGGGCCGCGTTTTCCTCGGGGGTGGCGGAGGCGCCGCCGGTCAGGAGAAGCACGTACTTCGTACCGCCTCGCTCCACGGCGGATGGCGCGGAGGGTAAGGCCCGGCCGGCGAGAAAGCCCATGACCGCGAACACGGCTGCCGCCGCCCAGGGTGCCCAGGCCCAGAGGCCACGCGGACGGGACGCCAGCAGACCGAGGACCCTCATCCGACCGATGATTCTCGGCTTGACCTCGGGCGCCGGTGAGTCGCTTCCATCGGCCAGACCGCGCAGAGCACGAGCTTCGTCGTCGTTCCAGTCAGCGCCTTCGTTGTCACTCATCTCACGGCTCCTTCTCGGTGCGACTCGTCAGTCTGTGCCCAGAATCCCGCGCAGGGTTGCGCGCGCCCTGAATAATCGGCTCTTCGACGTCCCGGGAGCGATGTCGAGGATCGCCGCCACCTCGTCGTGCGTGTGGCCCAGGACGTCGTACAGCTCGATGATTTCGCGGCTGCCTTCATCGAGTCGACGCAAGGCTCGCTCGAGCCGCAGGGCGTCGAGACGATCCCCACGCGACGGAGCCGCGGACTCGGGAAGTTCGTCGATCGGCACAAAGGTCCGCCTGCGCCAGACCTCGCGGCAGCAGTTCATTGTGATGCCGCAGAGCCAGGTGCGGAAGGCCGAGTCGCCGCGGAACCTCGGAAGAGATGTGACGGCGCGGATCCACGCTTCCTGCAGAACATCCTCGGCGGCGCTTCGATCCCCGTGGAGCATCCGGAACGCGACACGAAAGAGGTAGGGCGAGTGCCGGTCGTAGAGGGCCTCAAACGACGCCTGCGCGCGGTCCTCCAGAAAGCGGCGGACGAGCTCGGCGTCGGATGCGGTCTCGTCTCGGCTCATCGGTTCCAATCGAGATGAGTGACGCGAGACCGGGAAAGGGTTCCCTGGCTTCTATTCGAAGGCGGGCGCCGGTATCAGCAGGGACGCCGCGATGGCCGCGACCGATGCGACCAGGCACACGATCGCCATCACGACGTGGTTGGTGCGCTCGGATTTGAGGGGATCGAGCAGCCAGGCCACAAGCCACCCGCCAAGGAATCCACCGAGGTGCGCCCAGTTGTCGATGCCTCTCATCACGAGGCCGAAGGCCATGAAGTACAGAACGTTCGTCCAGGCCCATTTCCGGAGGTTGCTCGAACCGGTTCGGCGGCCGTAGTGGACGAGGGCGCCCCACATTCCCATGAGCGCAGCGGACGCGCCGAGAGTGAAGAGACCGAAACCGGGAAAAACGCGGAGCGGCCCCTGAAGAAAGGGCGCGACGGTGAGGATCGCGACGGGCGCCACCGAACTCATCACGAAACCGGCGATCGAGGCGAGGGTGTAGACGATCACGGTCCGGCCGGGGCCGTAAAGCTCGGCCACCTGCGGAACCAGGATGCGGACCCAGTACATATTGAAGAAGATGTGCAGGAGGCTGCCGTGCAGCCAGCCTGCGGACAGGACGGTCCACCACCGACCGTTCTCCCAGACCGGGTAGATGCCCGACGAGCCCATCCGCTGACCCGCTTCGAGACTGGGAGAAAGCAGGTTCAAACCCTGAAATCCGATGCCCTCGGGGTCGAGCGCCAGGGACATGCCGTAGGCCAGGACGCAGATGCTGAGAATCAGGGGTCCAAAGCCGAGATCCGCGCCGACGCTGCGCAGCCGCGCGGCGAAACCGAAGAGCCCTGGGTTGCGCGCGCCGCAGTGGAAGCAGGTTTCGTCCGAAACCCCGGTCAGGCCCCCGCAGGAGCGACAAAGTACCGACCCGGTCTGCTGACGTCCCAACATTCAGGGGATCGAGCCTATCCGAAGCCACAGTGGCACGCCGCGCGTGTCCGCCTTTGACAACATCTTGGTACATATGTACCATGACACCATGAAATCCAAACCCCGGGTCCCAGCGCGAACCGCCGCCGCCCCCCCCGAACTCACGATCGAGCGCGTCCAGACCGGCGTGCGGATCGAGAAGCGTCTCCTTAAGGTGCTAAAGGCGCTCGCCGACTACCACGACCTGTCCATGGGCGACCTCATCGAAGGAATCGTCCTCCACTCCTTCGAAGGCAAGCCGCCCTTTTCCGAAGAATCGCGCCGGAAGATCGCCGACTTGAAACGCGTCTTCCAACTCGACCTCGACGCCTCCAGTTCCCATCGACTGAAAGAGAAAGCCTGAAACCATGGAAATCAAGAAGCCCAACCGCGTGACCCGCACCTACACTCAGAAGCTCATCGCCGGCCCCGACCGGGTCTTCCCTTTGCTTTGCCCGGTGCGTGAGGCCGACTGGATCCACGGCTGGGATCCCTTGGCCGTCTGGAGTCATTCCGGAGTGGCCGAGACCGATTGCATCTTCGTCACGCCCGGAACCCCACATCCCGCGATCTGGTTCGTCACTCGTCATGAGGCGGAACGGGGCTTCGTGGAGATGCTGAAGGTGGTTCCCGAGATGACGGTCTGCCGACTCTCGATTCAACTGAGCGAAACCGCCACCGGCTGTGACGCCGTCGTCACGTATTCACACACTAGCCTCGGGGCCGAGGGCGACGCTTTCGTCGCGACCTTCACCGAAGGCTTCTACGAGAAGTTCATGCGGGAATGGGAAACCCAGATGAATCACTATCTCGCGACGGGCGAAGCGCTCCGGGCCGCTTAGGCCGGCGCGTTAGAGTCGCCGCCGACCTTAAGCAGGAGGAATTGACATTGGGCGCGCATCTCAAGACTTTCCGCATCAGCCTCATTCTTCTGTTGTCCTGGCTCTCCACTCCCCAAGGCGTCAGAGCGCAGGCGCCGAAGCCGCCGGTCTTCGGCGCGGACGTCGCGGTCGTGGCGGTTCCGGTCTTCGTCACCGACAAGAACGGCAGGGCCGTCGGCGGTCTGACGGCGGATGACTTCGAAATCGAGGACGGTGGCAGGAAGGTTCCCATCGTCGCCTTTCAGGCGATCGATGTGGATGCCCCGGTGACGGTGGAAACTCAGGCCGGACTTTCGGCGCTGCCGATTTCCGTGCAGGCGGAAGGGCCTCGCCAGTTCCTGTTGCTCCTCGACCTCGAGTTTTCGCCAGCCGCGGGGGCCCATCGCGGACGCGCCGCCGCCAGCTCGTTCATTCGAGAACAACTGGCTCCCGGCGACCTGGTGGCGGTCGCAGTGTGGGGACGCAACGGCCTCCGGGTCCTGACCAACTTCACCGCGGATCACGAGAGGGCGGCACTCGCCGTGGAGGGGAAGGGTGTCGCGAACACGCCGGGCCTGGACCCCCTTGGTCTCGCCGGCGGCTTCGGGACACTGACGCCGAGCGGGGGGCGATCGGACGAGATGGCGGCCGAGATCGACGCCGTGCAGCAACAGGTCATGCGAGGGGAGTACGCAACCCGGGTCGGCAGCTTCCTCGAAGACGCGATCGAGCTGGTTCGCAAACTCTCGTCCCTTCGCGGGCGGAAGCAGCTGGTCCTGCTCTCGGGCGGCTTCCGCGAATCCGCCTGGAATGGGGGGCCTGAATCCGATTCGAATCTCAAGCGAATGCGGAGGGTGTTCGAAGAGGCGGCGACCGGCGATGTCGTCGTGCATACGATCAGCCTCGCCGGAATCATGGGGTCTCTCGATCTCTCGACCCGCACCGGTCTGATCGACCAGAGGAGCGCCAACGGGTCGGTCGACCAACGGACCGCGATCGACCTGGCCTCGGGCCGGGTCACCCTCGAAGCGATATCGAAGAACACCGGGGGCCGTTTCATCCAGCCGACCAACGACTTCGGACGGGCTCTGCACGAGGTGGATCGGGTGAGCCGGAAGTCGTACGTCATCGCGTTCGAAGCCGCGGAGGCTGCCCCGACAGGGAAGGCGCGGGAGTTGAAGGTCCGAGTGCGGCGCCCGGGGCTTTCGGTGTCACACCGGACCACGTACCGGGCCCCGGTGGCGCGAATGGCCGAAGGGAACGGCTCGCACTGGATCGAACCGGCCGAGGCGATCGCGAAGGGGCTCACGGGAGGAGCGCTACCGCTTCATCTCACCACACTGCCCTATCGCGATGGGCAGGGACAGCCGGTCGTTCACGCGGTTCTCGACATCGGCTCTCAGGGTTTTTCGAGTGCCCCGGGAGATCGTCCGCTGAGCGTGGAGATCTACGCTTACCTGATGGAAGAGGGTCGCGTTCTCGACTCGTTGGCCGCCAGCACGTCGATCGATCTATCGAAGGTCGGGAATGCGGTCCGAGCCAACGGCCTGCAAGTACTCACCGCCTTTCCTTTGCCCGCCGAGGCCGTCAGTCTCCGCTTCTTCGTACGCGCCGGAGAGTCCGGTCCGACCGGATCGATTCAGCAGAACTTGACCGCTCCTGCCTTTGTCTCAGGGCAGCCTGTCGTTTCGACTCCTCTTTTCAACGTGCCTCTCGCAGGCAGAGTGGCCCTCCCCTTCCAGCCAAAGGACCGCCCGCGAATCGAGATACCGTTCCGACTCGGGGGTGAGCCCTTTGTTCCCGAGGCTGGTGTCGTCCTCAAGGCGGGGACCACACGTGATGTTTGCGTCTTCGTCTGGCCGGGAGGCGCGGAGCCCACACGGCGCCTCGAGGTCGGCGCGGAAATCACGGGCTCCGGAGAACCGCCTCGGGCGATTCAGATCGAGGGCGCTCCGCGGGTCGTCGCCGACAAGGATGGGTTCGACCGCTATGTGATCCGTATTGTCGTTCCCGAGACTCCACCCGGCTCGTACGCCCTTCGACTCACGTTCCGCGACCCCGTAAACGGTGTCGTCACCCAGAGCCGAACCAGCGTCTTCGTCGAACGATGATGTCCTGACGACGTGATCAAAGAGCAACCGTCGCGGCTTCATTTCAACCGCGCCCTGGTGCGTGCACCCGCCGCATCCGTCGTGAGGGGGCTGCGCGCGGTGGATCGGGGGAGTCCCACGTTCGCGGGTGTGCGGAGCGAGTTCGAGGCCTACGTCACGGCGTTGGAGGGGGAGGGCATTCTCGTCGAGACACTGCCGGCACTCGATGAGTTCCCCGATTCGATCTTCGTCGAGGACCCAGCCCTCGTCTTCCCCGAGGGTGCGATCGTGCTTCGGCCGGGCGCGCCGTCGCGACTTGGCGAGGCCGCGATGATGGCGCCGGAACTAAGACGCAGGTTCGATGTTGTCCTCGAATTGCCAACGGGCTTCGTGGAAGGCGGTGATGTGTTGACCACCGCTCGCGAAGTTCTCATCGGTCTTTCCGCGCGCACGAACGAGGCCGGGGCCCGGGCCCTCCTGGGTTTGCTCGAACAACTCGGTCGAAAGGGCCGGATCGTAACCACGCCTCAAGGCGTCCTGCACTTCAAGACCGACTGTTCGCTCCTCGATGAGGAGACGATCCTCGCTACCGAGCGCCTCGCTGCCTCGGAAGTGTTCGAGGGCTACCGCGTGGTCCTCACGCCCGAAGGAGAGGAAGCGGCGGCGAACTCACTGCGCGTGAACGACCGGGTGTTCGTCGGAAGCGGTTTCCCGCGAACCGCGGACCAACTCACCGCGGACGGATATCGGGTCGTGACCCTGCCGAACGCGCAGATCGCCCTGCTCGACGCCGGTTTCTCATGCCTCTCCCTCCGCTGGAGGGGGTCCGTCTAGGAGAGTTCGAGCTCGATTCCGCCGACGATCTTCGCCACGAGGTTGTAGAGCGGCGCCATGATCAGGCCGCCCACAAAACCGAGGCAACCGTAGAAGATCGGCAGGATGATGATCGCGCCGACACCGAAGATCATGCTTATGAGGCCTCCTCCGGAATCTCCACCCGCCGCGCTGCCGACCGCGGCGCCCATGATCGCGAAGAGCGACAGGATCGCGCCAAAGAAGAGTCCGAGGAATGCGTAGAGAACGGCCATCATTTTCGCTAGGGACAAGACGCCGATGCCGCTGACGGTCTGAAGAGCCATGAATCACCTCGGGTAGAAGGAACGGTTGGGAGGAACATAGCGCGTTTCCGGTCGGTCGGCGCTTGTTCCGCCCGGGCGCCTACAAGTTGCCTCTCCAGCCCGCCCCCTCCACGCTCTCAACTTCGATGAGACCAAACTGGAGGAGATGGTGCACGCCGTGCTTGAAATGCATGCGGGACCATTCCTCCAGGGTGCAGGGGCCGAAGGCTGGGTGAACCCGGACGCAATGGGGGTCCGCTGCGAGCAGTTCCAGGAAGGCCTTCGACTCAAGGCGAAGGGCCTCGACCGCCCTTGGAATCGATTCAAACCGAAGCGGCGGCACGCCGTTCTTGTGGAGCGGGCTTTCGAATCCCCGCGGCATGGGTCGATTGTCCTGGAGAAACGCACGCGCCCTCGCCTGAAATTCCTCGGGCAGCGAACTCCCGCTCGTGGCTTTTCCGGTCGATAGCTCGAATACCGAAAGCAGGTGCTCCACCATTTGCGCGGCGTTGAAGCCCCCCCAGGCCGGCGCGCGGTCGGGGGGAAGTGCGGAAAGCGCCTCGCACAACGTCGCGGCCAGGAACCGGTTCCTGCCCTGGACATCGTTCACGTCGAATCGGACAATCATGAATCGCTCCCGTGCTGAGTGTCGTTCAAGCGCGCGGAGCCATGAACTCGGCAACCGCCCGCAGCACTTCGTCTTCGCGCAGGATCCTTCGATGGCCCATGCCGCGCGTGGTCAGCAAGGTCGAGTCCGGCCACGCCTCGGCGTAGGTCTTGCCGTCCTGCCACGGAACGTCGATGTCGTCCTCGTCGTGAACCACGAGAAGGGGCTGGCTCATGCGCGGCGCGAGCAGGCGCCCGCGAAGTTCGGCCATGGTGATTCCAATGCGGCGTTCGATCGAGTGCTTCATGCGCTCGCTGAGATGATGCGGAAGGCCGAGCCAGTGTGAGAACACGCGCGGGTAGTGCGCGAAGTCTTCAGCGGGAGCCAGGTAGACGAGCCGACCCACGTCCAAGGGTTCGCGAAGGGCCACCGTCGTGCCGGCCGCGCCAAACGAATGCGCGACGATTCCCGCGACACCACCCAGGTGTCGCACCAGGGCTGCGATCGCCTGCGAGATCTCGACGAGATTCGTCTGCGCTCCCGCCGAGGAACCGTGGGCGGGAAGGTCGACGGTGATCGGTTGAAGACCGCGGCCCGCGAGGGCGAGGGCCAGGCCTCCCAACTGCGAACCCCGGCCTTCCCAACCGTGGACCAGAAGTACGGGCTCTCCCGATGCACTCCAACGATGTCCGGAAAGGCGGAAATGACCGGCCGCGAAGATCTCGGGTTTGGCCTCGCCGAGCCACACGCGTTCCCGCTCGGGAAGGCGGGTTCGCCGGGGCGTGAGAAAGACCCGGGCGGCGACCCGAGCCCCGAGCCTTGGCGATATTCGATCCACTCCTCGGATAACGGCGCCCATCATCGCCATGGACGAGGTCTTCCGGTGGGCCTGATCGGCATTAGACCGACCGGTCGTGCTCTTTTTGGCGGGCATGGTTTGGTGCGTGGTCATGGCGGGGTTTCCTCAAGCGCGGGACGCGCGGATCAGAGATTCGAAAGCGAGGCGCGCGCGCTTGTCGGCGTCTTTGGAGCGAAGCAGGCGGGCCGAGTGGTGATACCCGAGGATGAATGAGTCGACCTGCCACGCGAACTGCTCGGGATCGACATCCTTCCGGAAGTGGCCCTCTTCGATCGCGACGCGCGCGGCCTGGGCGATGACCCCGAGCCAGTCTTTCTGCGACGCGAGCAGCAGGTCGCGCAGGGGCCCGGGCTGATCGTCGAGCTCGCTGGCCGCGGCGATGAAGAGACACCCACCGGGAAGCTCGCTCGCGCGCGACCAGTCGAACCAGTTCTCAAAAAGGGCCCTTACCCGAGGCTCTCCGCGCGGCTCCTTGAGGGCCGGGCTGATCACCAGTTCGATGAAACGCGCGATCGCCTTGTGGACGACATCGATCTGAAGGTCTTCCTTCGACGAGAAGTGAGCAAAGAGACCGCTCTTCGAAAGACCGACCTCTTTCGCGAGTTCGCCGATGCTCAAAGCCCCAAGACCCACCCGACTCGCGCGAGCGAGGGCGACGTCGAGAATGGCGGTGCGGGTGGTCTCCCCTTTCGACATGGCGGGGATATTAGCACGATCGCTCTTTTTTACTTCGGCTGATTCAGCAGCGCCCGTGCGTCCTTCGATCCGATCACGTTCTCCACCGGGGACTTGCCGAATTCAACCCAGACCGAAGAGCCCACACGAAGAAAGAACTTCGTATTGACGGACTTGAAGGTCGGGTGAGTGAATGCGGCTTCCGGCGCGCCTTCGAGCGTGTAGCGAGCGTCTGAACTCATGGTGACCAGGACCTTCTCCCCGGGCTCGAGACGCTTCCGCCCTTCGGTCAGGCGAAAGAACCCCGACCCCCACGAATCGTTCGATCCATCACGGAGGAAGGCGGCGGTGGCGTCGACGCTGATGAGCGTCTCCCGCGAAACGTTCTCAACACGGAATCGAACCGCCGGGGCCAGGAACCTCTTCTCCGTTCGGGAAGGATCCAAAACCCAGTACGTCTCGACCTCGGTGACCTTGAGGAGGGCGGTCGGGTCCGGAGCGGTGCACGAAGAACTGGCCAGGGAAACGAGCAGGGCGAGGGCCGGCCCGGCGACAAGGCGCCGACCGAAGGCCGCAAACTCGCGTCCAATGCGCTGGTGATGTGTCATCTCGTTAGTTTGTTACCATAACGGCTCCCCGCAGGCTGTGCGTAGCGTGAGGGCGGGCCGGGGCCTTTGAGACTGGCTCCGGTGGCGCCTCCGCAAAAGGCCACCCCTGCACAAACTTTCACAAGATAAGGGATTCCCACGCATGATTGAAGTCGCGGACCTCAGGAAGAGCTACGGTCGTTTCGATGCCGTTTCCGGGGTTTCGTTCACGGTAGGAAAGGGCGAGATCCTCGGATTCCTCGGCCCCAACGGCGCTGGCAAGACGACGACGATGCGCATCCTCACCGGCTACATGCCCGCCACCTCCGGGAAGGCCACTGTGGCCGGTTTCGATGTGTTCGCTTCACCCCTCGAGGCGAAAAGGAACGTCGGCTATCTCCCCGAGATGCCTCCTGTCTACCCGGATCTCGACGTCACCTCGTACCTCGACTTCTGCGCGCGCATCAAGGGCGTCAAACCCGCCGACCGCAAGGCTCGCATCGACCGCGCGATCGAGAAGGCGCGGCTCGGCGACGTGCGCCACAAGCTGATCGGCCGACTCTCGAAGGGCTACCGCCAGCGAGTCGGTATCGCCCAGGCCATTCTCGCGGATCCGCCGGTGCTGATCCTCGACGAACCCACCGCCGGCCTCGACCCCCAGCAGATCATCGAGACACGTGACCTGATCAAGAGCCTCGGCGGGGACCACACCATCATCCTCTCCACCCACATCCTTCCCGAAGTGTCGATGACGTGCAGCCGTGTCGTCATCATCAGCAAGGGCAAAGTGGTGGCCGAGGACACGCCCGAGAACCTGACCGCGCGCCTCTCGAGCAAGGGCGCCGTGAGACTCGAGGTGCGGGCCGAGATCCGCGACGCGTTCGATGCCCTGCGCGACGTGGAGGGAATCGTCACCGTGAATCCGCGCGGCACGGCTTCGGGCAACACCGTCCTCGAACTCCAGGCGGAGGACGGCGTCGACATCCGGGCCGGCGACAAGTGCGT
>CAZBTT010000017.1:0-20817 GCA_964494295.1 uncultured Acidobacteriota bacterium | reverse complement strand
AAGCTCTCGAATTCGTCGCTCGGGGCGTTGAGGCGCGACTCAAACTCTTCGGTGCCCGTGACCAAGACCTCGCGGAGCGTCTTCTGGGCCGCTCCGGCTTCGCGGAAAAGCGGGGCGGAACCGCCTTCGGTCACCACCACCTTCGCCCGCGTGTACTCGAGGAAATACTCGATCTCATCCTTCTTGAGGCCGGGGTTCGCCATGACCACGGCGGCGCCGAGCTTCAGAGTGGCGAAAAACGTGGCCACCCAGTCGAGGCCGTCGCTCAGGGCGATCAGTACGCGCTGTTCGGGTTCGACCCCCGCGGACCGAAGGACTGAAGCGAACCGGTTGGCTCGCCGTTGCACATCAGCGTAGGTAAATTCACCCGCGTCGGTGACAAGGGCCCGCCGGGCGCCCCGGCCTTCGCGGATCCGAGCGTCGAGGCAGTAGTCGGCGAGATTGACGAACTCTGGAATGTTCGGGGTCAAGGGTGGGGCGTTCTCCGTTTTCGCTTGGACGCCTGCGAGAATAGTGGGGTCAGGAAAAGGGGTCAATGAAATATCTGGCTGAGATGACGTTTGGGGAAGTCGAGGCGGTCGCGAAGGACGCGGTCGCGATTCTTCCGGTTGGCGCCATCGAAGCGCACGGCCCGCATCTGCCGCTTCTCACCGACGTCATCATTGCGCGGGGTATGTCGGCGGCCGCAGCCCGGGTCATGGAGGCGCGCGGCATCGCTCACGTGGTGGTGGCTCCTCCCCTGCAACTCACCGCCGCCGGTTTCGCGGCCGGTTTCGCCGGAACCATTTCGCTCAAGCCTGAGACGGTCACGGCGATCCTCGTCGAGGCGGTGCTGAGCCTGCATCGGGCCGGCTTCGCGCGGTTCGTTCTCGCCAACGCCCACCTCGATCCCGCGCACATCGCTTCACTGCACGAGGGAGTGCGAATCTGCCAGCAGACCCACGGCCTCGCCGTCACGTATCCCGATATCACGCGCAAACCGTGGGCGCTTCGGCTCAGCGCCGAGTTCAAGAGCGGAGCCTGTCATGCCGGTCAGTTCGAGACGTCCATCGTGATGGCCGAACGTCCCGATCTCGTCCGCGAGTCCATTCGCGTGACCCTTGAGCCAAACCCCACGTCCCTTTCCCAGGCGATTCGAGACGGAAAGAAGACGTTCGAAGAGGCCGGCGGTCCGGCGGCGTACTTCGGCGCTCCCCAGGGTGCTTCCGCCGAGGAAGGCCGCGAGACCCTCGCGACACTCGGCGCCATCCTCGCGGATGCCCTGGACGGAGAGGGAGCGAAGTCGTGAAGTTTGACGGCAAGGTGGCTCTTGTCACGGGCGGTGGCCGCGGCATCGGCGCGGAGATCGCCCGGAGTCTGGCGCGTGACGGTGCTTCCGTGGCGTTGAGCGCGCGCACCGAATCCGAAGTGCGTAAGGTGGTTGAAGAGATCACGGCCGCGGGAGGACGTGCCCAGTACTTCATCGCCGATCTCTCTCAGGCGGACCAGGCGGCCCCGCTCGTGAGCAAGGTGCAGGCCGCACTCGGCCCGATCGACTTCCTCATCAACAATGCCGGCATCGCGGGATCGGCTCCGGTCGTCAAACAGAGCCTCGAGGAGTGGAACCGGATCTTCGCCGTGAATGTCACGGCCACTTTTCTCTGCACCCAGGCGGCTCTCCCGAAGATGATCGAGCGCGGCTCCGGACGCATCGTCAACATCGCCTCGGTGGCGGCTCGTTTTGGCGCGCGCTACATTGCCGCCTACGCCGCTTCGAAACACGCGGTGCTGGGCTTCACTCGTTGTGTCGCCGCGGAAGTGGCGGCGAACGGCATCACCGCGAACGCGGTGTGCCCCGGTTTTGTCGATACCGAGATGGTCTCGAGCAGCGTCACGAGGATCGTGGAGAAGACCGGCCTCTCCTCCGACCAGGCGCTCGACACCATCAAAGGGCAGTCTCCGCAGAAGCGCCTCCTGACGACATCGGAGGTCGCCGCGATGGTGACGCTGCTGTGTTCCGAGGAGGGCCGGGGCATCAACGGCCAGGCGCTGGTGATGGACGGAGGCGGCCTGCTCGCATGAGCGTCGACCCCATCAATCCTCTGGACCTCGGTCCGGCGTCCGGCTTTTCGCACGGACAACTCGGCCGCGAAGGTGGCCGTGTGCTCTTTGTCGCCGGGCAGATCGGCGTGGAGGACAGCCCCACACCGGTCGTGGCGAACGAATCGTCGATGGTCGCCCAGTTCGGGGAGGCCCTGCGCCGCCTGCTGCGCGTGGTCGAGGACGCGCACGGCGGTCCGGCCGATATCGGCCGCATGACCGTGTTCGTCACGGATATGGATCTATATCGCCGCAGCCGAAAAGCACTCGGCTCCGTTTGGAAGGCCCGGATGCATCCGCACTATCCGGCCATGGCGCTCGTCGAGGTGAAGTCACTCGTGGACCCCCAGGCCCTCGTCGAGATCGAGGCCACCGCGATCATCGGAGGGAAGTAGCTTGGCCATCGAACCGAAGTCGTTTCTCTATGAACTCGACAGCGCGACCGGGGTCGCCACGATCACCCTCAATCGGCCGGATCGGCTGAACGCCCTGACCTTCGAGATCTACCGCGAACTGGCCGCGACGTTCCGCGCCCTCGACACCGAGCCGGGTGTGCGCGCAGTCATCCTGACCGGCCGCGGCCGGGCTTTTTGCTCGGGCGGCGATGTCGAGGACATCATCGGCGCGCTTCTTGGCCGACCGATCGATCAGCTTCTTGCATTCACCCGAGTCACCTGCGAACTCATTCTCTCGATCCGGGAATGCCGGCGTCCGGTAGTCGCGGCGCTCAACGGAACCGTGGCGGGCGCGGGCGCGGTCATGGCGGCCGCCTGCGACTTTCGCGTCGCTTCGAACACCGCGAAGATCGCCTTCCTGTTCACGAGAGTCGGACTCACCGGCGCGGACATGGGCGCCGGATGGCTCCTGCCGCGTCTGGTGGGGGAGGCGCACGCGCGCCGGCTCCTGATGCTCGGCGATTTCATCAGCGCCGCCGAGGCGCACGCAATGGGCCTCTACACCAGCGTCCATGAGCCCGAGGCCGCCGCGGCCGAAGCGAAGGCCCTGGCGCATCGTCTTGCCAAGGGTCCATCGTTCGCGCTCGGCGTCACCAAGCTGGCCCTCAATCGCGAGGCCTCGCTCGACCTTCGGACCGCGCTCGACAACGAGGCTGAGCTGCAGGCGATCTGCATGCAGAGCCCGAACTTCGCCGAGGCGCACAACGCGTTCATGGCGAAGCGGGAGCCGAAGTTCGAATGACCGTCGATCTGCAACCGATCCGCGCGTTTCTCGACGACGGGCACGCCGCGCTGCTCGCGAAGGCGCAGGCCTTCACCAGGGGTGTCCTCGCGGACCGCAAACACGCGGAGACCGACGTCGAAGCCCGGGCCGAGGCTCGCGCTCTTCTCAATCTGATGGGGGACGCTGGTCTCTTCGAGCCGATCCGCGCGCGGGACTACCGCGGTTGTTGTCTGCTCCGCGAGGAACTCGCCTTCCATTCGCCCCTCGCCGACGCGGTCTTCGCGCTGCAGGCCCTCGGGGCCACGCCGCTGCTCCTTGGCGGCGATGAGCCTCAGGTGGCCTTCGCGTTCAAGGCCATCTCGGGCGAGGCGATGGGCGGTTTCGCGATGACCGAGCCGGAGGCGGGTTCGGACGCCCACGCCATCTCCTGTGAAGCGCGGCGCGAGGGTGACGCCTATATCGTCAATGGAACCAAGACCCTCATCTCGAATGGCGGCCTGGCCGATTTCTACGTCGTCTTCGCCACCCTCGACCGGGCGCGGCCGAAGTCCATCACGGCGTTCCTGGTCGAGGCGACAAATCCCGGCGTGGAGTTCGTCCGCCCTCTGGTCATGTCGGCGCCGCACCCCCTGGGCGAGATCGCGTTCCGCGAGTGCCGCCTGGCTGAGTCCGCGCGGATCGGCAAGGAGGGTGAGGGTTTGAAGCTCGCTCTCTCCACCCTCGATCGGCTGCGCGCCACCGTGGGGGCCGCCGCGTGCGGTATGGCCGCACGGGCGCTCGACGAAGCGATCTCTCACGCGCAGACCCGGCATCAGTTCGGAAAACCTCTCGCCGATCTCCAGCTCATCCAGGACAAGATCGCGCGAATGGCGATCCGGCTGCGCGCCTCCCGGCTGCTCGTTTACGAGGCGGCCTGGGAGAAGGACAAAGGGGCCGAGCGCGTCACCCTGGAGTCGGGGATGGCGAAAGCCTTCGCGACGGAAAACGCGCAGACGATCATCGACGATGCCGTGCAGATCCTCGGGGGCCGTGGCGTCTTGAAGGAGTCGATGGTGGATCTCCTCTATCGCTCGGTTCGCTCGCTCCGGATCTATGAAGGCACGACCGAAATCCAGCACCTCCTCATCGCCGCGCAGTTGCTGCGATCCCGGTCATGAAAATCGTCTGCGCGGGCGCCGGCCCCTCCGCCCTCTATCTCGCGATCCTTCTGAAGAAGCGAACCCTGTCCCACGAGATCACGCTTTTCGAGCGGCACCAGCCCGGCGACTCCTTCGGCTTCGGCGTCGTGTTCTCCGACGCGACGATGGACAACCTGGCGAACGCGGATCCCACGACGATCGACAGGCTCAAAGAGAGCTTCCATCACTGGGACGATATCGATGTCCACTACCGGGGCCAGCTCCTGCGGTCGACCGGTCACGGTTTCAGCGGCATCGCGCGCGCCGCCCTGTTGCGCATTCTTCGCGATGAGGCGCTCAAGCTCGGCGTTGAGATCCGCAACGGCGTCGAGATCAAGTCGCGCAAGGGCCTGCCACCCGCCGACTTGATCGTGGCTGCGGACGGGGTCGCGAGTTTCCTGCGCACGGAGGCCGCCGGCCGGTTCGGAACCCGGATCGACGAGCGGAAGAATCGCTTCGTGTGGCTCGGGACGACGCGACGCTTCCCTGCGTTCACCTTCTACTTCAAGACCAACGAACACGGCCTGTTCCGTGTCCACGCCTACCAGTACGAGACGAATCCCAAGGGTGATGGCCCGTGCTCCACCTTCATCGTGGAGGCCACGGACGAGACATTCCGCCGGGCCGGCCTAAAGGAGACGGACGAAGCCGCGACCGTGGCGTACTGCGAAACGCTCTTTCGCGAGGAACTCGAGGGCGCAAAGCTCATCCCCAATCGCTCGATCTGGCGCCGGTTCCCGACCATCGTCAACGAACGCTGGTCGGACGGCTCGATGGTCCTCATCGGCGACGCGGCCCACACCGCGCACTTCTCGGTCGGTTCGGGCACCAAGCTCGCGATGGAGGATTCGATTGTCCTCGCCGCGGCGCTTTCCGAGGAGCCGACGATTCACGACGCTCTTGTCCGCTACGAGCGCGAGCGCCGCGGTCCGGTGGAAAGCCTCCAGCGCGCGGCCCAGGCGAGCCTCGAATGGTTCGAAGACACCGAGCGTTACATGAACACGCCGGGCATTCAGTTCGGCTTCAACCTCGTCACCCGCAGCCTGCGTATCACCCACGAAGATCTCCGGAAGCGCGACCCCGCCTACGTGGCGGAGATCGACTCCTGGTTCGTGGGTCAGGCGGAGGAGCAGGCGGGTGTGATCGCTCCGCATCTCGAACTGGTGGACCGCGCGCCAAACGGCCCTGCCCGCGGCGTGGCCCCGCCCTTCCTCGCCCCTTTCAAGCTGCGCGAACTGCTCCTCGAAAACCGCATCGTCGTTTCGGCGATGTGTCAGTACTCCGCCGAGGACGGCCTTCCCGACGATTGGCATCTCGTCCATCTCGGCAGCCGTGCCATGGGCGGCGCCGGTCTCGTGATGGCGGAGATGACCGATGTCTCGCCCGAGGGCCGGATCACTCTTGGTTGCACCGGCCTCTACGACGACAAACACGCGCGCGCCTGGAAAAAGATCGTGGATTTCGTGCACAAGCACAGCACCGCGAAGATCGGGATTCAACTTGGCCACGCCGGCCGCAAGGGCGCGTCCACGCGCGAGTGGGAAGGCGATGACGCTCTGCCGGATGCCCAGTCATGGGAACTCGTGGCGCCGTCGCCTATCCCCTGGTCCAAGGGGAAGCGCACGCCGCGCGAGATGACGGCCGAGGACATGGCCGACGTCAAGGGACACTTCGCGCAGGCGGCAAGGCGCGCCCGCAAGGCGGGCTTCGACATCCTCGAACTTCACTGCGCGCACGGGTACCTGCTCGCGAGTTTCCTGTCCCCTCTGACCAATCACCGGACCGACGGCTACGGCGGATCCCTCGAAAACCGTCTGCGCTATCCCCTCGAAGTCTTCGATGCGATCCGCGGAGCGTGGCCTGCGGAGCGGCCGATCAGCGTCCGCATCTCCGCGACGGACTGGGTCGACGGGGGAATCGACGGCGATGAGGCGGTGAAGATCGCGCAGGCCTTCAAAGACCACGGCTGCGATCTCATCGACGTGTCCGCCGGGCAGACCGTGCCCGAGCAACGCCCTCGCTACGGCCGGCTCTTTCAGACGCCGTTTTCAGATCGCATTCGACACGAGGCCGGGATCGCCACCATGGCGGTGGGCGCGATCTCCTCCTTCGCCGACGCCAACACCATCCTTGCCGCGGGCCGCGCTGACCTCGTAGCCCTTGCCCGCGCGCATCTTTACGATCCCTACTGGACAAGGCACGCGGCCTACGACTTCGGGGTTCGCCTCCCCTGGCCGGATCCTTACTCGTCGATCAACCGCTACAACCACCGCCCGCGCTGACGCGAGGCAGCCTCATTCGGTGGCCGGACCCTCGGCGCGTGAAACCGGCGGCGCATCGACGACCGGCATGAGGGTGCGGGTCGGGAAAGCGAGACTCGTGCCCGCGGTTTCGATCACTTCCATGATTTGAAGGAGAAGTTCCTGACGGATGGAGAGGAACTCCGACCAGTCGGAGGTCAGGAACCACGCGCTCACTTCGATGTCGAGGGAGGTTGGCGCGAACTCCCTCAGCCGAACCGTGACCGCGTCAGGCCACACCTTCGGTTGGGAACGCAACAGGCCTTCGATGCCAGTCAGAACCTCCCTCACCTGGGCGGCCTTCGTTCCGTGCAGGAGGGAGATCGTGCACGCGAGCCGCAGGCGGTCCCGGGAGGTGTAGTTCTCGATCTTCATGTCCGCGACCCGGCCATTGGGAATGGTGATGAGAGTACGGTCGAGCGTCCGGAATCGGGTAGAGCGCAGGCCGACGTTCTCGACGTGTCCCACGAAGTCTTCGATCTTCACGAACTCGCCTACGTCGAAGGGCCGGTCGAGGGCGAGGGACAACGAGCCGAAGAGGTTCTCGCCCGTCTTCTGGGCGGCAAGCGCGAGGGCCAGCCCACCGATGCCGAGGCCCGCGAGCAGGCCCGACACCGGGTAGCCGAGCTCGGAGAGAGCCGCGATGAGGCCGAAGGCGGCCACTCCGACCTTCGCGAGGCCGCTGCCGAGGGACACCAGTGACTTCGCCGAAGCGGCCTGGTTCCATGAGGATGAATGCAGCGCGCTGACGCCCAGATCGATGGATCGCCAGAGCGCCCAGAACAAAGCGATGAGTGCTACGGCGCGCAGCACGCTCGCCACGAAGAGACGGCCGGGCTCGAAGAGGTCGAGGAAGGGCAGGAGAAACCAGGCCACGGCCACGCCCAGCAGCAAGGTGAGCGGAGGCGTTGCCCGTTCGAGGAAGACATCGCCCCACGGAGTCTTCGTTTGCGAGAAGACGCGGCGCAAGAGGCGCCCCACCGGAATGGCGAGAAGCCGCCCGCCCAGTACCGACAGCGCGCCGAGGAGGAGGACGGCGACCCACTGCCACCAGAGCATGTCCCTGGGCCCCCTGCGGAGCAGGAACTCCGGCGCATTCTCGCGGATCCAGCGGTCGGAAAGACCCGCGTACCAGAAGTCGATGCGGCTGACCGTGCCGTTCGAGAACACCCATCGGGCCTCGGGCACGCCTTCGAGTCGCACGATGCGGACGGGCTCCTGACTCGGGAGCCGGCCGACTTCATCCATCCCCGGCGGCAGGCCGTCCCGTTCGTCGCCCGCCGACCGCGGTGAGAGGCGCTCGAGGTCCACCCACATGTGCCGGTCCAGCACGGCTCTCAGATACCGCGCGAGTTCCGCGGATCGAGGGCGTTGAGTATCGGAGACCGCGAGAAAGGCGCCGGCCTGTTCGTACTCGCGTGAGCGGGTCAGCTCCAGGAAACGCGTGATCGAGGCACGCGGGGAATCCAGGTCGACCGATGCCACCGCCGCCGGGGCGGCACTGGCCACGGGGACGGCGGGCGCGATGGCCGGTCCTTGCGCGAGCGCTAAAACGGGTGCGACCAGGAAGAGAAGAATGAGGACCAGGCGGATCCGAGGTCTGGTGAAACCGATCATGCAGGAGAGGCTAGCCCATCGGGACGCCGGCCAGGCGCGCCGCCTTCTGCGCGCTCGCCACCGAGGAATCGACGGCCCACTCCCATGCGGCAAGATCCTCGCCTTCGAGCGACCTCATGAAGTCCGACCGGCGCACCTCCCCGTACCAGCCGAGTTCCGCAGCGTAGGCAGGGGCCTCTTCGACCGCCCCGTCGCGGTGAGCGAGTTCGTGGCGCATGGCGCCTCCCAGGCTCAGCCATGCGAAGGCCGCTTGCGCCACGGGAGGCACCGTCGCGGGAGCGCCTCGCGGGTAGAGGTGAGCGAGCGGATCGAGAAGGGCGACCCGCCGGATGTAGATCCGTCGAACCAGGCCGAGCGCTTCGACGTAGGCGGCCCATCGATCCGGGCCGAGGCCCGGCGCCACCCAGAGCTCTTTCGCCACCCTGAGCGACTCCAGCCGCTCCGCGAACCCGGTTTGTCCCATCAACGTGAGCTGCTGTTGAAGGCGTCGGAACGCGGCAAGATCGTCGGGCCGGCTTTCGTCCAGCGGCAGACCGCGAGATCCGACTGCGCCATCGCACTTGGCCTCGGCGATGCGCATGACCCCGAAGTACGTGGCGACGACAAGCGTCACCGCTCCGATCAGCTGGTCGCGCGTTCGCATGGAGCGCGATACAGTCAGCCGCCGATGATCCCGAGAGGCGGACGGTTCTTCCAGCCGCCCCGGGTGAAGTCGGGTACGTCGATCGCGCGAGACCGCGAAGCCACGGACTTCGCGGTGAGTTCCACCATACAGCTCCACGACGCCGCGTCGTAGACATCGAAGTCCAGAGGCTGGCCCTGCTGGAGGCACTCGATCAGGCGCAGATCCTCGAGGAAGTCCATGCCGCCGTGGCCGTGTTTCGCGTTCACCACGCGGTCGGCCTTCCACAAGGGATGCTCCCACTGTGCGGCGAAGTCGGTCATCGGTTTGTAGCGATGGGAGGGCTCCTGACCATCGAAATAGAAGCGCGGCGGGAATCCCATGTAGATGCCCTTGCTTCCCTGGAAGACGTTGTAGCGCGCGTACGGACGCGGCAGATTCGTGTCGTGCACCATGTAGATGGTTCTGCCGAGCTTCGTCCGGATCAGGCTGGTGTGGACGTCGCCGAGGACATAGCGCTCCTTGCGCCGCGGATCGTCTGCCGCGAGGTGCTCCCGCTGAAACTCCTGGAGGCCCCGCGAATTGCCGGCCATCGCGACGAGGTAGTCGAATTGGTCGCCGCGGTTCACCCCCATCGCCTGAGCGGCCGGGCCGAGGCCGTGGGTCGGGTAGAGGTTGGCATTCAGACGCGTCGCGTGAGCCCGACGCCACAGGCCTTCGTCCTTCGTTTCGAACTTGATCGCGCGCAGGTCGTGCTGGTAACCGACTTCCGCGTGCATGGCCTCGCCGAAAAGACCCTTGCGAACCATGTGCAGGACCATCATCTCGGGACGGTCGTAGCAGCAGTTCTCCATCATGACGCAGTGCTTCTTCTGCTTCTCCGCGGTCTCCACGAGTTTCCAGCAGTCCTCCACGGTCTGGGCCGCCGGAACCTCGGTGGCTCCGTGTTTTCCGTTCTTCATCGCGGCGAGCATCACCGGGACGTGCCACTCCCACGGTGTCGCCGTGAAGACGAGGTCGAGGTCTTCCTCAGCGCACAGACGTTCGAAGTCGCGCGGGCCGTTG
This sequence comes from uncultured Acidobacteriota bacterium, assembly GCA_964494295.1. Lineage (GTDB taxonomy): Bacteria > Acidobacteriota > Vicinamibacteria > Fen-336 > JAGNNV01 > JAGNNV01. The sequence goes on along the minus strand of CAZBTT010000017.1, from coordinate 10,777 downwards.
GTGAAGCTCTTCGGTTCGGGTTGACCGGCGTCTTTGGCGAGCTTCTGCGCACGCGCCGTCTTTTCGGGAGCGATGTCGCACACCGCGCGAAGTTCGACTCCATCGATGGCGAGGAGGTTCTTGATGTGTTCGGTGCCCTGAAGCCCGCAACCCACGAATCCCACCCGAACTCTCGGGATCGGTGTGCTGCGGAAGAGCAGGGCGTCTTCGTCGACCGCAGCCGCGGGACTCATTCGGGCGGCTGAGTGGATCAGCGCTGCGCCAAGGCCACCCGCCGCCCCGATGAACGCGCGTCGCGACGGAGCGTCCCCGTCTCCTGGGTCCGGGGGTGGGATCGGTTGGGAGGGCGTCATCATCGACGACGTTAACAAACCGGGCGCCAGGGAGGGCCAAGGCCGACATATGCTGGCGACATATGCACATCACATGGATCGATTGGGTCGTCGCACTCGCCTCGATTCTCGTCTGCTTCATTCCGGCGCTCTTCCTGGCGCGCCGATCAGGATCGAGCACGACCGAGTTTTTCGGATCGGGCCGCTCGGTGCCGTGGTGGCTGGCCGGACTTTCCATGGTCGCAACCACGTTCTCCTCCGACACTCCCAACTGGGTGACCGAGCAGGTCCGGCGATACGGTGTCGCGGGCAACTGGCAGTGGTGGGCGATGGTGCTCACAGGCGTCGCCACGGTGTTCTTCTTCGCGCGCCTGTGGCGAAGGTCCGGTGTGCTGACCGACCTCGAGTTCTACGAACTCCGTTACTCGGGTAAATCCGCGTCGGTGGTGCGCGGCTTCCGGGCCGTGTACCTCGGCCTCTTCTTCAACTGCTTCATCATGGGCATGGTCACGCTCGCGGCGTGCAAGATCGCGAACATCCTGTTCGGGATGTCCGCGATCCAGACCATCGTGATCTGCGGCATCCTGAACGTGGCCTTCGCCGCGCATTCGGGCCTGTGGGGCGTTCTCGTCATCGACATGATCCAGTTCTTCATCAAGATGACCGCCGTGTTCGCCGCGGCCTGGTTCTCACTGGTGGAAGTGGGCCGGCGCCTTACCGGTGATCCCGGCGCCTGGTCCGGGCTCAAGGCGCTCGTGGCCACCCTCGCCACAAGGCAGGTGAGTGCTGGAGCGGATGGCCAGCCGGTGATGACGGTTTCGAACGGTTCAGGGCAGCCCATGCTGGACATGCTCCCCAACTTCTCGATGTCGGAGCTCGCCCTGATGATCTTCATCATGCCCATCGCGATCAGCTGGTGGGCCAACTGGTACCCGGGCGCTGAGCCTGGCGGCGGCTCCTACATTGCACAACGGATGCTGGCCTCAAAGTCGGAGAAGGACGCGCTCGCGGGCACGCTCTTCTTCAATGTCGCGCACTACGTGCTGCGGCCGTGGCCGTGGATCATCACCGCCTTGTGCTCGATCATCGTGTACCCCGACCTCGCCTCCATCCAGGCCGCGTTCCCCAACGCCGACGCTTCGCTGATTGGCCACGACTCGGCGTTCCCGGCCATGCTCAAGTTCCTGCCCGAAGGGTTCGTGGGGCTGATGATCGGCGGTCTGCTCGCCGCCAATTCGTCAACCATCCTGACTCATCTCAACTGGGGCTCTTCCTACCTGGTCCACGACTTCTATCGACGGTTCATCCGCACCGACGCTCCCGATTCGCACTACGTGAGCGCGGGTCGGGTGTCCACGGTGGGGCTGTACCTGGTGGCGGCGCTCCTCAGCCTGACCATGAGTTCCGCGCAGCAGGCGTTTCAGGTGCTGCTCTCGATCGGCGCCGGAACGGGACTTCTCTACGTGGCCCGCTGGTTCTGGTGGCGCGTCTCGGCGTGGTGCGAGATCGTGGCCATGGCCCTCTCGCTCGTCACCTCCCTCGCGGTGCCCGTGATGCTGCCCGACGCGGGCTTCGCCGTCACCACCATCGTCCAGGTGGGTATCACCACCATCGGCTGGCTCATCACCGCCTTCGTGGGTCCCGAGACCGATCGCGCGACTCTCATCGCCTTCGTCCGCAAGGTCAAGCCCTCGGGCCCCGGATGGCGGGCGATCCGCGAGGCCGCGGGCGTCTCGGACGCGGAGGTGGCTCGGGACAATCGCATCGGCGCGGCCTTCGTCGGCTGGGTCTCAGGTTGCCTCGTGATCTGGTCGTCTCTCTTCGCCGTCGGCAACTTTCTCTACGCCGCAGGTGATTCCACTCGCCTCACGCCCGCCCTGCTGCTGACCGGAGTGTTCGTGGTGAGCGGCGCGGTCCTGCTCAGGGTCACCCGGCAGATCTGGGCTGACGCTTCCGAGTCACAGGCCAGGGCTGCCGCGTCGCCGCTTTCCTGAGGCAGGAGCCGCCGACTACCACGTCGAGTATTGCCGGACTGCGGGCACGCTCACGAAGGTGTCGTCCCCTGCGATCCAGGCGGTGAGGCGTCCACCCCAGACGCAGCCGCTGTCAAGGCCTCGAAACCCGGGACGCTTCACCAGGCCGGGCCGCGCCCAGTGCCCGAACACGATTGTCTCCTCGAACCGGCCCGCGAGGATCTCGTGCCACGGCCGGTAGCCGGGCATACGAGGAGGGTCCGCTTCGGGAACCGGCACCTCGCCCTTCTCGTTACACCACCGGACTCGCGTGGCGACATCGATGTTGGGATGTGGCACTTCGGGGTCGAGTCCCGAAAGTTCGGCGACCGGGTCCCTCCATGCGGGGCTCAGGCCCGCGTGAACCAAGAGAATCCCTGGCCACGCCTTGATGAACGGCTTCTCGCGCAGCCAGGAAAGCAATTCGTCGCAGTCCGCCGCCTCGAGGACCTGCGTCAAGGTGTCGGTTGGCTTGAGTGTGCGCTCGCCCCGTCGCGCGGCGAGCAGGTGCAGATCGTGGTTTCCGAGGACGCCTCCCGCATTCAGGGACTTCAGGAGGCGAAGCGTGCCGAGGGAGTCCGGGCCGCGATTGACGAAATCGCCCACGGGCTCAAGGGTGTCCCGCGAGGGATCGAACTTCAAAACCTCGAGCAGCCGCTCGAGTTCTTCCCGGCACCCCTGGATGTCGCCGATGAAGATCTGCCTGCCGGCCGAGGGCTCCACTCAACGCCTCGTGGAACGGAGGCTGCGGCCCTTGGCCTCGTACATCATCTGATCCGCGCGGGAAAGCGCGCGGGAGACGTCTTCACCGGGCATGCGAACCGCGACGCCGAAGTTAAAGGCGGCCGGACTGTCGCGCTGCGCGGCCTCGATCACGCGATCGGCTACGGCGCGGCCTTCGTCTTCCACGAGCGTCCGCACGAAGAGCGCGAACTCGTCGCCGCCCAGCCGCACCAGGATGTCCTCGCTTCGGTGCAGGCGGAGGAGGAAGTGCGCGAACGCGACGAGCACTCGGTCGCCCTCGGCGTGGCCGTAAGTGTCGTTGATGGCCTTGAAGCCGGTGAGGTCGAACAGAAGGCACGCCCAATGGGCGCCGTCCTGCTCGAGTTCGGCCCGGCGCTTGTCGATGTAGCGGCGGTTGAAGCAGCCGGTCAGAGGATCGCGGACGCTCATCTCCTCGAGCCGGGCCTCCATCTCCTTGCGCGCGGTGATGTCGCGGACCAGTGTGCGGATGCGGGAGGGGCGCCCCAGCGCGTCCATCACGAATGTGCTGTGGACCTCGGCGGGAAAGACGGTTCCGTCGCGCCGCTGCATGTTGAATTCACGGAGGTCCTGGTTCCGGCTGCGCACGTAGCGACCGCCGCCCTCCTTGAACCCCTGTTCGATCCGCTGCCGCGTTTCGACCTGGGCGCGCTGGTAGTCGCCGTCGGCGAAGATGTCCTTCGCGGTCAGGTTCGCGACGTCCTCGGGCGTGCAGCGGAAGACCTGGCAGGCGAGGCGGTTCATGAAGAGCACGCGCTCGGTCGCGAGGTCGCCCTCGAGCAAGGCGTCGGGGAACTCCAGGCGCAGGTCTTCCAACTCCTGCCGCACCGCGGCGAGTTCGGCTTTCAGGGCTTCCTTCTCGTTCGTCACGGGCGTTCCTGAGATTTGGTCGAGTATAGGCGGCGCGGTGCGCCGGCCCGGCGGATAATTGACGCCGCGATGGCCATAGCTCTCTCCGTGAATCTGAACAAGGTGGCGCTGCTCCGGAACTCTCGTGGCGGCTCCAATCCCTCGCCCCGTGTCGCCGCGAACACGTGCCTCGATGCCGGCGCCTCCGGGATCACGCTGCACTGGCGTCACGACAATCGACACACCCGTGAATCGGACGTGCGCGACTTGAGGGCGCTGTGCGCCGAGCGGCGTGTGGAGTTCAACCTCGAGGGAGACCTTCGGGAGGAATTGATCGCTCTCGCCTGCGAGATCCGCGTCGATCAGTGTACCCTCGTGCCGGTGACGCCAGGCGAGATCACGAGCGACCACGGTTTCGCTCTGCCGCGCGAATCGGCGGCGATCAGGCCGACGATCGCGAGACTCAATGACCGCGGGATCCGGACGTCGATCTTCGTGGACGCGAATGCGTCGATGATGGAAGAGGCCGAGAAAACGGGCGCGCGCCGGATCGAGATCTACACCGGCCCCTACGCTGAAGCCCACGCCACCGCGACCGGCGAGGCGGAATTCGTGCGGGTGCGCGACACCGCCCGCGCCGCCGCCGCGCTGGGCATGGGCATAAACGCCGGCCACGACCTCGACCTCAAGAATCTCCCTCGCCTCGCGCGCGAAGTCCCGGAAATCAACGAAGCCTCGATCGGCCACGCCATCATCGCGGACGCGATGTACCTGGGCCTCGCCGAGACAATCCGCCGCTACGTCAAAGCCTGCCGCGGAGAGAACGTGGAAGCCCCAACCACGCACTAACCACCGCGCCTGAGCTACTTCCCCCGGGGAATCAACGCCAGCAGCTCTTCGATTTCCTTCGGCACATCCTTCGAGAGGATCTCCGGCTCGCCTTCGGTGATGAGGACGGTGTCTTCGATCCGGATGTGGATCCGCTTGTCCTTGATCTCGATGATCGGTTCAACTGCGATCACCATCCCGGGCCGGAACGGCTCGTTCGGATCGCCGACGTCGTGGACCGACAAGCCGACGCAGTGTCCGGCGTATCCCGGCCGCTGAACGCCGAAGCCCCCCTTCCCGAAGACCTTCCGGCCGATCTCGCGCGTCTGCGCGCGGTTGGCGCCTGGACGCATCGCGGCGATGATCGCTTTCTGGGCTTCGAGGTCGGCGCGATAGGCGCGCTCCTGGAGTTCGTCGAACTTTCCCGACACCGGCCAGGTCCGCGTGATGTCCATCGTCAGATAGCCGAGCGACGCGCCGTAGTCCATCACGATGAGGTCGCCGTTCTCGAGGGCCCGGTCGTTCCTGTTGTAGTGCCAGGTGTTCACGTTCGGACCCGAACCGACGATCGCCGGGTACGCGTCCATCTCGGCCCCGCCCTTCGCGAACACGTAGCGCGCCTCCGCCTCGAGTTCGTATTCAAAGCGGCCCGCCTTCGTAAGAGCGATCGCGCTCCTGATGCCCTCGGCCGAGAGCTTCCCGTTGCGGCGAAGGATCTCGATCTCCCGCGGTGTCTTGATGACGCGCAGGCCGTCCATGGTGGGTGAGATGTCCTTGAGTTCGAAATGCGGATACCGCCGCCGCAGTTCCTCGATCCGCCAGGCGTCTTCGGTCGGCTGGGTGCCGAAACTCGAACTCATCCGCCGGCCGGCGTGGAGGGCCTTGTCGCCGCGGCTCATGTCGACCTCGTCGCGTTCGGACAGCCGGACATGGAGGGTTTGCGGCCCGGCATTCCGCCGCCGTGCGAGGAACTCCTCAAGGTAGGGGAGGGGATGGATCGCCGCGAAGCCGTGGGTCTTCGCCGCATCCTTGTCCTCGAGCCAGTTCGGCCCGTCCACTTCGATCTGCCTCGGCGGTTGCTTCGGGAGGAAGAGAAACGCCTCCTTCCTCGGAACGTCGAGATAGAGGATGCCGGACAGATCTTCGTTCCCTGTCAGGTAGAAGAAGTCGTTGTCCTGTCGGAACCGAAGACCGGGCTGAGGCATCGTGGCCGCGAACATCAGCGCCGCGGATCCGGGAGGGAGAGCAGCCATGAGCTTGGCGCGCCGGGCCACGAACTCCTCGGGCGGATACGTCGCCCGCTGCGCCAGAGCGCTCGAAGCAGTGCTCAGCAGCATGGCGACAGAAAGCGCCCGGGCGCGTCGTGGGGACAGAAGGTTCATGCGCATCTCCTTGGGAGCGCGCATCATCGCCGATTCTCGACGACCGTGGGTGAACCGTCGCGGCTAGGCGGTCGTCGTCGTCGCTGCTCTGAGGGCACGGGTTTGTCGGAGGACTTCGCGGGCGGCTTCGAGTGTTTCGGCGGAGACGCCTCGGGCCTCACCAGCCGGGGTCTCGGCCGAAGAGGCCCGGTCCGGATCACCCAGTCCGGCCTCGCGGAAGGCCTTCAGACGAGCCAGGATCAGGTCGCGGATCTCCTCCGCGTTCTCCACGCTGTGGAAGACGCCGGTGTGCAGCGGCTGGCCTTCCTCCTCACCGTGATCGCCCCCGCCGGCAGAGCGGACGCGCACGTCGGCGAGGCCGAGAAAGCGCTGAAAGGGCCCCTGCTTCACTTCAACCTGCTGGAGATTCGCGAAGCTCATCGTCGATTCGGAAAGAGACAGGACGCCGGTCCGGATGCGCAGGCTCCGATCGGTCACGATGTACCAATGTTGCTCGAACTCTAGTTTCGCGAGCGCGTATGTGAAGGGAAGTGACAGCAGAAAGCCGGCGATGGCGAAGAACTCGAGGAAGAGCAGGAACGGCACGACCCAATTCCTGAAGAAGGACATTCCCTGGGGCGGAATACGAGACGCCATCCGGGAGGCTATGCGGCGCATGGCCTCGTCTCCCGAAACGCGGCCGCGGTTCCGACGCGAGGCGGTCGGAGATGGCGAGGGTGATGCTGCAACCACCGTCGCCGCGTTATCGGATGCGCCGGCGGGCGCCAAGGCGATCTCCGGGCTCGGGCTCGGTGTGGGTGAGGCCGATTCGGCAGCGACCGGAGTGCGCGGAACGACGCGGTTGACGACCTCCACCATTCCCGCGGTGAAGCCGATTGAGAACACGAGCCCGATCGCCGCGCCAATCTGGGTGGCTCCCCAGCGGAGCAGGCGGACGTAGTAGTAGTTCCGCCCCGCGCGGAACGTGCGAACCGAGCCCGTTGCGCCGATCGGGGGTTTCGGTTCGGGCGACACCTTGGCCCACCGCAGGGCGGTGGCGTTCGCGCGGTCAATCATCGGCCGGCTTCTCAGGCGATACGCCCGGCTTCGCGGATGGGTGGGCCGAAGGCGGGGTCTCGCTCCGCCGGGCCAGAACGGCCTCGCGGGTCAATTGCAGTTCTCGCGCCACCTCGCGCAACGTCTCCGTCAGCTCCGCGTCGCTCGCACGCGCCGCCGCGGAAGCCGCCGTCGCCGCCGCGGGAGATTCCCCCGGATCCGAAACGCCGCGCATCTTGGAGTAGAGGAAGTCACGCACCTCCTCGTACTCCTTGAGCCCTTCGATGGTCATCTCCGCGCCCGCGCTGCCGCTCGCGGTCTGCACCAGGATTCGACTCAACCCGAGCCATCGCTCGACCAGGTTGGAGCGGAGGTGGATGTCCTGGATGCGCGCGTAGTTCAAGATGATCTCGCGCCGGAAGAGGCGTCCCCATTTCATCGAAACACCCTCCTGCGTGAAGGTGTACCGCAGTGTGCTGTACCGCACCCATGAGAGGAAGAGGACGACCAGGAACAGCGGTGGGAACAGGAGCGTGGGCAGCGCGGCCAGCTGGTAGTACTTCCAGAGCGCCGGGTCGGGCCGCTCGAGCGCGCGGATCCTCTCCTCGAGTCCTGGGTTCATCCTGCCTCCTGAAGGCACGCGCGTGGCATCGTCAACTGCCGATCCCGCGCCCACGAGTTCAAGAGATTAAACGTGGACGCCCGTCGCGATGTTCCGGAGACGAGGCTCCGGTCAGGGCGAAGGGCTTCGTTACCCGCGCTTCGACATCACCGTGTAGTCGCGCTTGCCCGAGCCGAGGAAGACCTGGCGCGGCCGCGCGATCTTCTGCTCCTTGTGGTCCTCGATCATCTCTTCCCATTGCGCGAGCCAGCCCGCGGTGCGGGGAATGGCGAAGAGCACGGGGAACATGTCGACCGGGAAGCCCATCGCCTGGTAGATGATCCCGGAGTAGAAGTCGACGTTCGGGTACAGCTTCCGCTTGATGAAGTATTCGTCTTCGAGGGCGATGCGCTCCAGTTCGACCGCGATCTCGAGCAGGGGATTGTGCCCTGTGACCTCGAAGACCTGGTCGGCCATCTTCTTGATGATCTTCGCGCGCGGGTCGAAGTTCTTGTAGACCCGGTGTCCGAAGCCCATGAGGCGGACATCTCCACCCGAGGCCTTCACGTCGGTCACGAACTTCGCCACGTTGGCCTTGCTGCCGATCTCGTTCAGCATCCGCAGCACCGCTTCGTTGGCCCCGCCGTGAAGGGGGCCGTACAACGCGCCGATGGCCGCGGCCATGGATGAATAGGGATCGCTCTCCGCCGAGCCCACCGTGCGCATCGCAGTGGACGAGCAGTTCTGCTCATGGTCGGCGTGGAGGATGAACAGAACCTCGAGCGCTTTCTCCAGCACCGGGTTCACCTTGAAGGAACCTTCGGTCCGCTTGAACATCATGTTGAGGAAGTTGCCGCAGTAGCTGAGTTCGTTGTCGGGCAGGACGTAGTGCAGCCCGGTGCGGTGGCGGAAGGCGTAAGCCGCGATGGTCGGAATCTTGGCGATCAGGCGGTGGATCTGCTTCCGACGCGTTTCCTTGTCCCGGACCTTCTTGGACTCGGGATAGAAGGTGGAGAGGGCGGCCACCACCGACATCACCATCCCCATGGGATGGGCGTCATAGCGGAACGCGTCGATCAGTTCCTTGATGTTCTCGTGCACCATGGTGTGGTGCGTGATGTCGTCGGTGAAGGCCTCGTACTGGGGGCGGGTGGGAAGTTCGCCATTGAGGAGGAGGTAGGTGGTCTCGAGATGGTTCGACTGCTCGGCGAGCTGCTCGATCGGGTAGCCGCGATAGTTGAGGATGCCGATGTCCCCGTCGATGAAGGTGATCCTCGACGTGCACGACGCGGTGTTCGTGTACGCGGGATCGTAGGACATGAGACCAAAATCGTCGGCCGCGGTCTTGATCTGTCTTATGTCGATCGCGTTGATCGTCCCGTTTTTGATCGGGACCTCGTAAACCTTGCCGGTGCGGTTATCGGTGATCGACAGTGTGTCCTTGGTCATGTTTTTGTCTTGCGGCTCCCTTGACCGCCTTGTCCAGGAGCGAGGCTAGCAAAGGTCGCCGGGGACTGAAAATCAGACCGGGGGCCGGGTGGGCAGGGTGAAGCAGACCGTGGTCCCAAGTCCCCTCCCCGCGGATTCCAGCCACAACTTCCCGCCGTGGACCTCGACGATCCGCTTCACGATGGCGAGGCCGACGCCGGTTCCCTCGCCGCGCTCGTCCAGCTTCTCGAAGAGCCCCAGGACCTTCTGCAGATGGACGGCCTCGATGCCCACTCCGTTGTCCTGGACGAAGAAAACGGGACGTCCATCCGAAGTCGACGGCCTTGAGCCGACCACGATCCGCGGGTTCTTCTGCTCCCCCATGAATTTGGCGGCGTTGTCGAACAGGTTTTGCAGGACCTGGACGAGGCGGGAGCGATCGCCGAAGACCTCGGGCACGTCGTCTTTGATCTCGACCCGGACATGCGCGGCATCGAGCCGGCCCCGAACGAGCGCCATCGCTTCGCGCGCGAGTTCGGCGAAGGCGACCCGCTCGGGAGGGTTCGCCACCCGGCCGATCCTCGAGAGATTCAGGAGTTCCTCGAGCAGTTTCTGCATCCTCGCGGTGGCGGAGAGGATCCGCTCCACATCGACGCCGAGCCTGTCGACCCGGCCGTCCTTGACGTCCTTCTCGATCGAACCCAGAAAACCGCGGACGGTGATCAGCGGACTCTTGAGGTCGTGCGAAACCGTGTACGTGAAGCGCTCGAGTTCCGCGTTCTTCTCCTCCAGTTCGCGGATCAGGGCCTCGCGCTCTGCTTCACCGTTCTTGCGGTCGGTCACGTCGACGATGGTGCCGTTGAGTCTGCGGGTTTCCTCATCCCCGCCCGAGGATCGACCCTGGATCTGGACCCAGCGGGCGCCGGCGTCCGGGCGGACGACCCGGTGCAACAATTCGAAGTCCGGGATTCGGCCCGTGACCGCGTCGGAGAAAGTGTTCTCGACCTTCTCACGGTCGTCCTGGTGGACCCGGCGGAAGTAGGCGCCGGGGGCGCGGCCCAGGGGCTCCGCGTCAAGACCGAGCAACGCCTCCGCGCGGTCGGACCAGCGGACGCCGCCCGCGGCGTTGTCCCACTCCCAGGTTCCCATGCGCGCCGCATCGAGGGCGAGCCGAAGGCGCTCCTCGCTCGCGCGCAGCGCCGCCTGGCGGTCTCGTTCCACTTCCTCGCGATGAATCACCAGGATGATGGAGAGGCCGCTGCCGATGGCGAGAAGGATGGCGGCGGCGAGGATCGTCCGCCAGCCCGGCACCTGTTCGGGCATCAGCCAGGGAGTGAGCACGAGGAAGGTGAAGCAGGCGATGTCGAAGAGCACCGCGCTGCGCCGGTCGAGCAACAGGCTTGCGGCGATCGTGCCGATCACGAGAAAAGTGAAAGTCAGGCTCGGGTCCGAACCCGAAAGCACTCTCATCCAGGTGACGACGGGGAACATGGCCAGGGTCAAGGCGGCGGCCGCGCCGCGGCGTCCGACCCGATTGAAGACGAGGCC